>JAPXRA010000177.1:0-4175 GCA_033813795.1 Aeromicrobium sp.
TGGATCTAACCGGACCACGGTGTTCAGCCGTGCACGCGGCTGACCCAGGACTTCGGGTCGAGGATCTCGTCACGGCTCGGCAGGTTCGCCGGCTCAACCCAAACCGCGTCGAACCCGTCTTTGCCTACCTGGTTGATGACACTGCGGACAAAGGCAGCGCCCTCGCTGTACTGGCGCATCTTGGCCTCGAACCCGAGCAGGCGCCGAAGTGCCTTGGACAACGGCGAGCCGCTGCCGCGACGCTGAGTGAACTTGCGCCGGATCTGGGCAACGCTCGGCACCACCTCTGGTCCGATGTCGTCCATCACCACGTCGGCGTGGCCTTCTAGCAGCGACATGATGCCGGTTAGCCGGGCCACCACGTCACGCTGCTGTTCGTTTTGGAACAAGTCCGACAGCGACTTGTCCGAATCGCCGCGCACGATCCGAACCAACTCCGGCAAGGCCGCCGAAACCATTTCGGTTACCGCGCCGCCGCCGATCTCGGTCGCGTCGGTCAGTTCACCGATTTGCGCCAGCAGGTGATCGCGCATCCACGGCACGGCCGTAAATTGCGCTCGATGGGTTTCCTCGTGCAGGCAAACCCAGCGGCGAAAATCGGTCGGGTCGACGCCAAGTTCGCGTTCAACGTGGACGATGTTCGGCGCCACCAACAACAGCCGTCCCGGCCCCGCCGAACCCTCGGCGAACGGATCAAACTGGCCCAACACCTTGCTGCCAAGAAATGCCACAATCGCGCCCATTTCGGCGCCCGTCACCCGGCGGCCGACCTCCCTAGACAGCCCGGTTGGCATCTTGCCGGTAGCGGCGATCTTGGCATCAATTGGTGCCATCAGGAATTTGAACGAGGCCAGGTTCGCGTCGGCCCACCGCACTCGATCTACCACCAGAACCGGCGTAGGGTGCGCTGGCGTCAGCCCGGTGAATTCACGCACCGGCCCTTCGGCGATGCGTGATGCCTCACGCAAGTCAGCGACTACCTCGGCGACCTGACTGCTGCTCAGGTCAGGGCCGGGCCGCAGCATTCGGCGAGCGGTGGAGTGTGCGACATCCCAGTCGATCATGGCGTCCAACCTACGACCCCCAGCCTTGCCTTGGCCCAACAGACACAACCCGAACCACTGGTTCTCCGGCCTCATCGGAGGCGTCTAGATCGACTTCGGCACTGATGCCCCAGTCACGATCACCATCGGGATCTTCAAAAATCTGTCGCACCCGCCACGACCGAGTGCTGTTGTCCTCGATCAGGAAAAGCGCCGGCCCACGCGCAGCCGGACCGGTCCCCAACTCGTCATACTCTTCGCGATACTGCGAAATCGCCTCTTGCCAAGCAATCGCGTCCCATCCGGCTTCGCCGTCGAGTTCGCCCAACTGGCTCCAGCGGCCAAAGGCCGCCAACTCCACCCGACGGAACATCGCATTTCGCACCAGGACGCCGAATGCTCGAGCGTTGGCAGTGAGCGGCCGCGGCGAATTGGCGCCCTCGGCCATTGGCCGCACTTCGGCGACGTTCTCGCCCGGCTCGATCAAGGCTTCCCATTCGTCCAACAGGCTCGAATCGGTTTGGCGCACCAACTCGCCGAGCCATTCGGTCAAGTCTTCTAGTTCCTCATTGCGCAGCGCAGTAGGCACGGTGCGCAGGAGGGTTTTGTAGACGTCAGACAGGTAACGCAGCACCAAGCCTTCAGAGCGCGCCAACTGGTAGTCAGAGATGAGTTCAGAAAACGTCATCGCTCGTTCCCACATTTGCCGAACTACCGACTTGGGCCGAAGTTCATGGTCGGCGACCCACGGGTGGCCGCCGCGATAGGCCTCATAGGCGGCAGTCAACAACTCCTCTAGCGGCTTGGGATGGGTGACGTCTTCGAGGAGTTCCATCCGCTCGTCGTATTCGATGCCGTCCATCTTCATCTCGGCCACGGCCTCACCCCGAGCGCGTGACCGCTGGGCGTTGATGATCGGTCGCGGATCATCCAAGGTTGCTTCGATCACCGACACCAGATCCAAGGCGTACTCCGGTGACTGCGGATCGAGCAGATCGAACGCGGCCACCGCAAAGGGCGAAAGTGGTTGGTTCAGGGCGAAGTTCTGTTGCAACTCAACGGTCAATCGCAAGGTTCGCCCCTGCTCATCTGGCGGGTCCAACCGCTCGACTACCTCACCGGCCAGCAAGGCCTCGATGATGTGGTCGACCTGTTCAAGCAGTCGCTCCTTGGCCGGTTCAGTCTCGCGACTCTCGGAGATCAGATGTGCCAGTGCCGCCTTGGCGTCGCCCGGTCGGGCGATCACGTCCAACACCATTGCGTGACTGACTTTCATCCGCGAAACCAAAGGTTCGGGAGTGCCGTTGACTAGTCGCTCGAACGTCGGCTGCCCCCACGACACGAACCCCTCGGGCGCCTTCTTGCGTTGAACGCGTTTTAGCTTTTTCGGATCGTCTCCGGCCTTTCGCACCAATCGAGCGTTCTCGATCTCGTGCTCTGGCGCCTCGACCACTACGTGCCCGATCGTGTCGAACCCGGCCCGCCCGGCTCGACCGGCGATCTGTTGAAACTCGCGCACCTGCAGGTGGCGCTGCTTGACCCCGTCGTACTTGCTGAGCCCACTGAACAACACCGTGCGAATGGGCACGTTGATCCCGACTCCGAGCGTGTCGGTGCCGCAGACGACCTTCAACAGGCCCTGCTGCGCAAGGGTCTCGACCAAGCGGCGGTACCTGGGCAACATGCCGGCGTGGTGCACCCCGATCCCGAGCCGAATCAGCCGCGACAGGGTCTTACCGAAGGCCGAGGTGAACCGGAATCCGCCCAATGCTGTCGCGATTTCGTCGCGTTCTTGGCGGGTGGCGACCTTCGCGCTAGCGAGGGCCTGCGCCCGCTCCAAGGCCGCGGCCTGCGAGAAATGCACGACATAAACCGGCGTCTGGTTCGTCGCGACCAACTCCTCGAGGGTCTCGTGAACCGGCGTGGTGACGTACTCGCTCACCAGCGGGACGGGCCGCTCGATTGAGGTCACCGCAACCGTCTCGCGGCCGGTGCGCCGGTTCAGGTCGGACTGCAGGCCGGTCGTGTCACCGAGCGTGGCAGACATCAACAGAAACTGCGCCCGCGGCAGTTCGATCAACGGCACCTGCCACGCCCAGCCGCGATCGGGCTCGGCGTAGTAATGGAACTCGTCCATCACCACTAGGCCGATGTCGGCCGCCGCACCCTCGCGCAGTGCCATGTTCGCCAGGATCTCGGCGGTGGCGGCAATGATCGGCGCGTCGGCGTTTACCGCCGCGTCGCCGGTGACCATGCCAACGTTCTCGGCCCCGAAGATCTCGCACAGGTCGAAGAACTTCTCGCTCACCAGTGCCTTGATCGGTGCGGTGTAGACGCTGCAGTCGCCACGGGCGAGCGCGGCTGCCATTGCGGCGGTCGCCACCAGGCTCTTGCCCGAACCGGTCGGGGTCGCCAGCACCACGTTCGAGCCCGATACGCATTCCAAGATCGCTTCGTCTTGCGCCGGATAAAGCGTCAAGCCGCGAGCTTTCACCCATTCCAAGATCGCCTCATGGGCCAAATCGACATCATCGGTCGGTTCGGCGGGCAAGAGGTCGACCAACCGTTTAGTCACCTGAGCAGCCTAGGCCAGCCACTAGCCGCTGCCTTTGCACGCGCAGGCGACCAAGTCCGCCGCGACTCGATCGATCGCGGCTTGGACCACGAACGGGTTTACCTGTTCGGTCTGATCAGCCATCAGCGCGAACGCGATCGGGCGACCACCGGAAAGGGTGGCGAGCCCGGCGAGCGAATGGACGCCGGTAAGGGTTCCGGTCTTTGCTCGGACCAAGCCCTTGGCCGCCGTTTCCCCGCCGAACCGGTCATCTAAGGTGCCGGTAAAGCCGCCGACCGGCAAGCCGCTGAGCACGGCCGAGGTCGCCGGCGACTTCGCCGAAGCGCTCAAAACGCCAACAAGGGTTTGCGCCGAAATCCGGTTCTTTCGTGACAGGCCACTGCCGTCGTATAGCACTAGACCGGACGTCGAGACCTTGGCTGCGGTCAGCGACTTCTTGACGGTGGCCGCGCCCCCTTCGAAGGAAGCCGGTTCGCCGGCGGCAATTGCCGCCTGCCGCAGCATCACTTCGGCGACTTCGTTGTCCGAGTCGGTCAAAAGCCGCTCGACGATTCGGT
>JAPXRA010000178.1:0-4167 GCA_033813795.1 Aeromicrobium sp.
CTCAACTGAGATGCCCATCGACTCGAGCATCGTGATTACTTCACGCCGGAAGTCTTGGCTGGCTCCTTGAGCCGTGTGATCGAAGTAGCCGCTGTCGTCCACCGGCACCGGCCGCGAGCCGGGCTCTGGCTTGGACTTGAAAACGTAGAACTCAATCTCGGGGTGGGTATAGAAGGTGAAGCCAGCCTCAGCAGCCTTCGCGAGGGTCCGCTTCAATACGTATCGCGGGTCGGCGTAGGACGGGCTACCGTCTGGCATGGCGATGTCGCAGAACATTCGAGCGGTTGCCGGTGTTTCACCCCGCCACGGCAGGATCTGGAAGGTCGACGGATCGGGCTTGGCGAGCATGTCGGCCTCATGAACTCGGGCGAACCCTTCGATCGCCGAACCGTCGAAACCGATGCCCTCCTCAAAGGCTCCTTCGAGTTCGGCTGGCGCAATCGCCACCGACTTCAATGAGCCGAGAACGTCAGTGAACCACAACCGCACGAACCGGACGTCACGTTCTTCAAGCGCTCGCAGCACAAAGTCCTCTTGCTTACCCATGCGCTCAGTCTAGGGGCGTTGCTGCGCCGCAGGGACGCGGCACGCAACTAGGCTGGGCGGGTGCCTCAACTTCGTCTGGCCCTCGCTCAAGTCAATCCGATCGTCGGCGCGATCGACCACAACCTAGAACTGCTGCTCGCCAGTGCCCGCCGTGCCTACGACAGCGGCGCACACGTGCTGGTTTGCCCTGAAATGGCCGTTACCGGATATCCGATTGAAGACCTTGCGTACCGCCTGACCTTCATCGAGCATTCCAGGGAAGCCGTAGCCAGTCTCGCCACCACCTTGGACGCCGAAGGTCTTGGCGAATTAGTTGTCGTCGTGGGCCACTTGGATCAAGCCACCAACGTCAACCCGAAACTCGGCGTCCCAAAAAATGCTCCGACGAACACCGCTTCGGTCTTGTATCGCGGTCAGCAACTTGCGCGCTACGACAAGCACCATCTGCCAAACTACGGGGTCTTCGACGAGTTCCGACACTTCGTTCCCGGCGACCACACGCAGATCGTGCAAATCCATGGCGTCGACGTAGCCATCGCGATCTGCGAAGACATCTGGCAAGACGGCCCGTCACTGGCGGCAAAAGAAGCCGGCGCAGGACTCTTGCTGGTACTGAACGGTTCTCCATTCGAAGCGGCCAAGGACGACACCCGACTGGAGTTGTGTTCGCGACGGGCCAAGGAGGCGGGCTGCGACTTGGCGTACGTGAACCTCGTCGGCGGCCAAGACGAATTGGTCTTCGACGGCGATTCGATGGTGGTCGACGCGAACGGGCACCTGTTGGCCCGAGCCTCCCAGTTCGAATCCGAACTTTTGGTAGTCGACTTGGATCTGCCAGCCGCGGCTTCGCCAAATTCCGCGCCAAAACCTCCAGCGTTGCCGGTCAATCACGTCGTAATCTCAAGCACTCCGGTGCCGGCATTTGAACCAAGGCCTGCACCGATCCAACCTCGACTTGACGATCTGGCAGAACGTTGGAGCGCGATCGTGCTGGGCTTGCGTGACTACGTGGAGAAGAACAAGTTCACCTCAGTCTTGTTCGGCATGTCCGGCGGGATCGACTCAACTTTGGTTGCCGCGATCGCCTGCGACGCTTTGGGTCCTGATCGCGTTTTCGGCGTTTCTAATCCGAGTCAATGGTCGAGCGAGCATTCCAAATCCGACGCGGCGGACCAAGCAGAGCGAACCGGTCTGAACCTTCGCACAATTGCAATCTCGCCGATCTTCGATGAATTCCAGTCTGCCTTGAGCCTTAGCGGTCTGGCCGAAGAGAACCTGCAAGCCAGGATCCGTGCCGTGATCTGGATGGGGTTGTCCAATCAGGAAGGACACCTCGTTTTGGCCTGCGGCAATAAGTCCGAACTTGCCACCGGTTATTCAACGATTTACGGCGACGCGGTTGGCGGGTTTGCACCTATCAAGGACGTTCCAAAAACGCTGGTCTGGCAGTTGGCCAAATGGCGAAACGAACTGGCTGAGTCCCGCGGTGAAGTACCGCCAATTCCGCCGAACACGATCTCCAAACCGCCCTCGGCTGAGCTTCGACCGGGCCAACTCGACACCGACAGCCTGCCCGACTATGAAGTACTCGACGCGATCTTGGACGCCTACGTAGAACGCGATTTGGGCGTTTCAGCGGTGATCGCCGAGGGCTTTGATCCGGCACTAGTTGACCGCGTCGTATCCCTGGTGGATCGGGCCGAGTACAAGCGGCGACAGTATCCGCCAGGCCCGAAGATCAGCAAGAGAAACTTCGGTCGCGACCGACGCGTCCCGATTACGAACCGTTCTGGCTGACCGAAAGGTCAGTATTCGGCTACGCGCTACTTCTCTGGGGTATCGGACTCGGCGTGCTCAGCCCGAGCACCTTGGGGAATCTCCTCCGGGTCCTGTTCGCCCAGGAAAAACTGCACGCGCATCTGGCCGCCGTCGTCGAGTTTGTCAACAATGATCTCGTCTACGGGCTTTTGCTCGGTTGCAAATGACCAGTCTCCGCCTGGTGGACGTTCGCTGACCACGATGCTCACCCGCATCCCGGTCAGGTTCGAGCGACGCCGGAAGCTGTCGTCTTCGCGGTGTGCCCAAGACGTGTCGAAATAAACATCTCGGCCTTGTGCGACCAAATCTGCAGAAATTGCAGGGCCCACGCCAAGCCAAGAAACCAAACCGAACCCTTGTACCGTGACCGGCTGATCGGTCATGCGTGGCTCAGCCATCACCTTGTTTACGGCCTCAAGCACAAGTGCTGACTGCCGATTGTCTTGGGCGTACTGCTGTTGGGTGAAGATCCGCGCCAACGCCTCCGGCATCGCAACCAGGCCAATGACCGCGGCGAATGCCGCAACCGTGCCGACCACGGCAGAGGGAACAGCGATCCTGCGGGCTTTGGCCGCCGCGAGTATGGCCAAAGCCAGCCAGACCAGCACCAAGACCGTGTGTAGCACGGTCGAAGCGATGGCAAAGTCGAGGTAAATCACTCGCAAGCCACCGGGCGTCTTGCGGCCGGCCCACCAGATCACCAGCACTGCGACCGTGGTGAGTTTCAATGCCGGCGTGATCAGGTCACGCCCGTCGCCGAACATCTTTCGGCTGCGATTCATGCGCCACGACATGAACAGAATCGCTGCCGTCAGGATCAGAACCGCTACCCCAAGTTGGCCGACTTCCAAGTCGTGGCGGAACCGCTGATCCCACGGGAAAAGCATGTAGGTGAAGTGAACGAATCCTTCACGACGGCCTTTGGCGGTGCCGTCCTCGCTGCCCGATAGTCGCCAGATCTCGCTCACGTTGTTGGGCGAGAAGGTCAAGAAGTCAATTAGCGGACCGAGCCAGCACAACAGGCCCACACCCAGTGCCCAGCGCAATTCACGCCGCCGAACGACTCGCGGTCGTGAGCGCCGCCAAAGCCAAACTGTCCGGCCGAGCAAGAAGCCTGACACGATCACCGCGATCGGCAGCAAGCTCAGGTGGGCTTGGCCGACAAAGCTCGCGCAGAACACGTACAGCGGCCATAAGCCACGATCACCCAACATGATCCGCCAGCCGACCGCGAGCATCGCCAACATGCCCAATACCGGCGGCCACGGATTCCACGGCAGTACCAAAGAATCGCCAAAGAGGGCAATCATCCCAAAGATCGCGAAAGCCATGATCGCTACGCCGAGCCGGTCGGCCGCGCGATAGGCAGACCACAATGAAACACCGCTAAAGCCGATGGCAATCAACAGGCTGCCGATGATTAACCCGGCCGGATGAAACCCGGTAAGCAGATAAGGCAGACCGATTAGCCAAAACTCAATCGGGCCGGGGTGGTGCGCCCAAACCCCCGGTGAAGTCACGTCGCTGGTCGATCTCATTCCCAAAAGGGGAAGGTGCCCGGTCCAAGCATCATGGGCTTTGATCGCGATGATCGCCTCGTCACCGTGCAGCACCCAACCGCTCGCAATCAGCCTTATCGCGAAGTAGACCAACGGGGCTGTTACCACTGCCAGCGGGATCCAGAACAACAAGTGGTCGCGGACGTTCAACTTCGCAAGGAGCTGCTTTGGCTTGCGCATCAGGCTCCTTCAAGGATTGGTTGGGCCGCCGTGAGTCTACGACAATCAGACATCTTGCCATGCG
>JAPXRA010000179.1:0-4144 GCA_033813795.1 Aeromicrobium sp.
GATGGTTTTGGGCACGCGAGTCGTTTCGTATGACGGCCGCCGACTCGACTTCGTTCGCGCCGGACTTCGCGCCGGTTTTGTCACCGTTTTCCCGATCGGGCTGTTCACCTGTGCCCTCACTCCGGGCTCGAGGTCGATTCACGACATTCCGCTGGCCACGAAAGTGATTTACCACTACAAAGTCGACCAAGTCAGCGACGTGGAACCCGCGTGACCTGGCGGCTGATGCTCTGCGCGGTGCTGCTCTCGACCGGGTGTGTGGTTCCGCCTACCGAGCGTGGCGAAGAGACTCCATCGGCCACGGTTACGACCACGACGCCGAGCACTCCCCCAAAGCCAACCGCCAGCCCGGGTCCGACCGCGAGTTCGACGCCGAGCGCAAAACCGCGAGCCGAGTCGACCGCACGAAAGCGACTACGGGGCCTAACGGTTCGGCCCCGACCGCGACCGGCCTCGAACTATTCGCGTCGCGAGTTCGGGTCAGGCTGGTCTGACACCGACGGCAACGGCTGCAACCAACGCGACGATGTGCTTTTGCGCGATGCGCTGCCGGGCTCGACGAAAGTTCAGCGTCAAGGACGATGTGCCCACGACGTGCTGGCTGGCACCTGGCTCGACCCGTACAACGGCAAGCGAGTCGCCCTGGACAATTTGAAAGATCTGCGCCAAGCGCAAGCGATCCAAATCGACCACGTGGTGCCCTTAGCGGAGGCCTGGGTTTCTGGCGCAAGTAAATGGCCGGCGCAGCGACGGCGCCAGTTCGCCAACGACCTGTTGTCGCTGCTGGCTGCCGATGGCCCAACAAACGCGTCCAAAGGCGCAGGCGACCCGGCCGCTTGGCGGCCAAAAAAGCGATTCCAGTGCAGATATGCAATCAGATGGATCAATGTGAAGCATCGCTGGAACCTAACGGTCGACCCCAGCGAAGTGGCCGCCCTGGAAGACATGCTGGACACCTGTTCGCGCCGCTAGCGGTCGGCGAGCAGTTAGTCGCGCCGGCGCCTGACCCAAAGCCCGGTCGCAGCCAAAGCGAGAACGGCTACCGCGATCGGCCAATAACCTCGTGCGCCTGTTTGCGCCGAAGCAAGGTCCACCCGCTCGGCCGGTCTCTCACCTGCCTGAAGGTCCGGCAGCGAACAGTACTTCTGCTTCGCCTCGTTGTAACACCAGCCTTCGATCGTCCCGCCAGAAAGCTCCTGCTTGGCCGGGCCAACCGGCGAGTGCACCCAGGGCGCACCCACTGTGGCCGCGGTCCAGTACTGCCAGTACTGCCCGGCGAACCTGGTCGGGCACTTCTTTGGGTGACCGGCCAAAGTACACAGGTAGCCGCCCTTGGCTTTGGTGGTCGCCACTTTGGCGTTTGCCAGTGCCGCTAGTCCGTTCGCCGGGGTCCCCACACATTCGCTGCGCAAGACCTCACCGGTTTCGGTTTGAACGTGCAACCAAGTGCGCTTCGCCAAAAGGCAGGCGGTGACCGTCGATGACTTGTCTTGCGCGGCCGCTGCCGCCGCCGTGCCAGCTGGCAGAAGCGCCAACACCAGCACGACCAAGCCGATCGTCCTACCAAGTACGTCGCGGAGCATCATCGCTTTCCTCTCCCTGCTTATCTCGATCCTGTTGCCGAGTCTTTGCACCCTCGCGGTTACGGTCGGCGAGCTTCGTTGCCTTGCTCTGATCTGCTGACTCTGTGGTGTCTGGCTCGGACTCTGATCGGTTACCGTCCTGCTTCTTGGCTAGGCGTTTTGAGGTCGCATCTCGCTGGTCTTGCTGTGAGTCAGCTTGATTTTTGGCATCCTGGTCCTCTTCTGCGGGCGCTTGAGTGGAGTCGGTTGAATCGTCTTTTGCGTCTTGGTCTTGCGGCTGCGCGGTCGGCTGGGCTGCACTGGCGCCACTTTGATCACAACCAACTGCTAGTTCCAGCACCCCTTCGGCTTGTTTCCACTTCTTGCCTGCGGTGGTGTCATCGCCGGACGCGGCAAGTTCATCGCCGGACGCCTCCAGGGACCACGCCCAGTTAAGCGCCACCTTGCACTTGGCTGAGTCTGGAGCCAGCGCGAAGGACTTTTCGAACCAACTTGCCGCATCGCCAAAGTTGTTTCGCGAGTAGTCGACGACTCCGGAATTGAACGGTGCGATCCAGCGCTGACCGAAATTGAGCCGCTGATTGACCGCGAAGTAGCGACTCGCCGCCACCAGGTCACCGCTTCGCCACGCGCGCTCCCCTAACTGTTGGGTCACTGTCATCGTGACGATCTTGACGCCAAGTAACACCGCGATAGCCAAAATGATGGTGGTCCCGGCGAGCACCTGGCGGCGTCGCCGGCCGAGGAATGGATCAGTTGGCGCCATCGGTAACCTCCCGCCGGACTTCACGAAGCGAACGGACGCTTTGCCCCAGCAACACCAAAACGCCGACGGCTCCGACAATCGCGATGAACGGGTAGTACTCGCGGCCCGGACGAAGTTCGCTGGTCGGCTTTGCGGCCAACGCAGCGTTCAACTCCGGCACGGGTTCACCGCCGAGGCGATGGTGAAAGGGCGAGTCCAACTCCGCGGCAATTGTGCGCAGCGTTGTTGGGTCGAACTTCGAGGTTTGGACTTGGCCGGCGCTGGTTACTAGTTGTTTGCTGTCGGGCGCTTCGCGCATTGGCGCACCTTTTTCACTGCCGTAACCAAGGACAAGTCCCGAATCGATCAACTCGCGCAACGGTTCAAAGGATCGCGGCGCGGTCTGTGCCGTCTGCTCGCCGTCACCGAAATACACCAAATAACGATCGTGCTCGGGTTTTTCGCTGGCGGCGGCTTGCAGGGTTTTCTCGGCCAACTCCACCGCCACCGAGATGTCCGAACCTGACGCCTTTGCCGCTGGGCGCCAACCAATCGTTTGGCCGAAACTGGTGACCGTGGTGGCGTCGGTGGTGAACGGTACGGCCAATCTGGCTTCGTCATCGAACACGATCACCGCGATCCTGGCGCCAGCCACCTGAGCGACTAAATCGGCCAAGTCGGCAGACGCGCCTGCCATCCGTGGCCGGTCACCGGCGAAGTCGAGCGCACCCATCGAAGTCGTTCGGTCCAACAGCACGACCAGATCGACCGGTCGTTCGCGCGGCACGCTGACTTGAACCGCGCCCACGGGGTGAAGTCCGATCAGTACGGCGGCGGCGGCCAGCACCACGCGCAGCGAAGCCAGCAGTCGGTCAGTTGAGCCCGCGGTAGACCACCGACTTTGTGCTACCCAAATGCTCAAGGCGAAAACCGCCACGGCAGGCACCAGCACCACCCAGATTGGCTGCCAGATCATCGGCGCCTCCGATTGGCTGCCAGCGAGCCGCCCAAACCGGCCAGGAACAACAAGGCTCCCGGCCAGATCAGGTCAAAACTCCGGTCTTGCGCGGTAGCCAGGATCGCGGACTTTTGTTGCGCTTTGATCGCTTCTGAGATCAACGCCGGATTGGTTTCTTTGCCCGGTTGCACCAACAGGGTGTCGCCGCCAGTGGGCTCGACCGCCTTGGTCAGATCTTCGACCTGAGCCGGTTCGCTGCCAGCGGGCATCACTGCAAACACCATCACCGCGCTGTCTGTGGCTTGCTTGGCCGCCTCGGCCACGGTGTAGATCGAATCACCCGAAACGAGGTTGTCGGTGCCGAACACGATCGTGCGTGATCGTTTCTGCTCTTCTTGGTCGAACTGCTGCACGCACGTTGCCAGGCCGTCGCCGATTAGCGAGGAGCCCACTCGCGGTGCGGCTGCCCCCGCGATTGGGCCCGCGGAGATCTGCTTTCGCGCAAGGGCCAACTGTGCGGCCACATAGTCGTGATCGGTGGTGAGCGGGAATGCGGTCACCGCGTAGGCGTCGAACATGACAAAGCCGATCCGTTCACCAGTGAGCGTCTTAGTCAAGGCGAGGTAGGTGGCCAAAACGTCGTCATCAACTTCGGTCATCGACCCCGAGACGTCCAAGCACAAGACCACGTCTCGTGTCTTCATCTCCTCAGCCGCATCGCTCACGCCAACCAGCCGCGAACCCAAGAGCGCAAGACCACAAAGTCGGGCTATAGGACAAAACGTGTGGATGGGATCTGCGTTTAGCGCTGGTATGACAGGCTGATTCGGGGGTTCTCATAGCCCGGGACCATTGATG
>JAPXRA010000180.1:0-4137 GCA_033813795.1 Aeromicrobium sp.
AAATCAGCTAGCGTCATCGGTTCTGGTAAGCGACCAATCCGGCCGGTGCCGCGTTCGCTGGGCCGTTTGGCCAGCTGCCACAGATCGTAGGCAACTTCTTCGTAAGGGTGAGACGCCAAAAGCGCCGCCCGCACCGCTTCACGCACGACAGAATTAGCGACCATTTCGATTCGAGTCTCGGCGACTTGCTCGACCTGACCGACTTGGCCAATTACCGGATCAGCTCCAGCCAAGGGTCGAAATGAGCCTTGACCACTTCCTTGAAACTGCACGCGGTCGTAGTCGCCAAGCGTGCCAGCGCCGGCCGCGTGCATGGCTGCGGACACCTGCTCAGCCTGAGCGTCGGGCACAAACACCACCCATTTATCTAAGGCTGGCGCCGGATCGATTTGAAGCGGCCGTATCTCGGCGAGTCCCAATGCCTGAGCCATCGCTTCGCTGACCCCTAGCGGGGCGCAGTCGGCGTTCGTGTGGCAGTTGTGCAGGGCGATCTGGTTTGAGATCAACTCGTGCACAACCTTGCCTTTGGCGGTGGCAGCCGAAACCGTGTTAGTTCCCTTGAGGAACAACGGATGGTGAGTGACGACGAGTTGGGCCCCAATCTCGATGGCTTCGCAAACCACTTCAGAAACCGGGTCAACCGCGAACAAGATGCTGGTGATTTCAGCGTCAGGATCGCCGACGATCGTGCCGACCGAATCCCAGTCGTCGGCCCAACTTGGGTCGTAAAGACCGTCGAGCACCGAGACCACATCACGAAGCATTGCCATGGCGTGAGCCTACTGCGGCTTCAAGCCAACAGTGCTAGGGCGAACGGCAACACTGAATCTGCTCCTGCCAAGCGCAGTTCACGCGCCGCGACAGTGAGCGTCCAGCGGCTATCAGCTAGGTCGTCGACCAGCAGGACTGGACCTCTCAGTCCGCTGATTTGAGCACGAAGTTCTTCGCCGACCACGAAGCGTCCCCAAACGTTGGCGAGCCGAAAAGCGCTGTTGCCGCCGGTTTGCGCGCGCTGAATTTGCGGGTCGACATCAAAGGTCCCCAAGAACGGCAAGTGGCCGCGCTCGGCGATCTTTTTCGCAGTCGAGGTCACCAGCACTGGCCGACTCTGCGACCCCAAGGCGACCACCGCGACTGGCCGGGTGGTCCACGGCCAGTCTTTGAGCGTTTCAACTACCGCCCGTTCGAGGCCCTCCCCGATCGGCGCATCGGGAGTGTTCGGTGCGAATAGTTCGCGGAGCACGGTGCCCCAACCCAAATCGGTCAACCGCGCGATCGCTCGACCCGTCTCGGCCCGCTCGGCCAGATCGATCCGGCCACGAACGGGCACGCCCAGCCGATCGACACCACTTGGCCACTGGCTGCGAGGTTCGATCGGCACTCCCACACGGTCCAAGGCGCTGCCGGCTGCGGCCAGGGTCTGTTCTGGGACATCGGTGGGATACCAAGGCCCGGCGCAAACATCACATCTGCCGCAGGGTCTTGCCGTTTCGTCGTCTAAGTCGGACTGCAAGGCCTGCATCCGGCATATCTGGCCAAGTTGGTAGGCCAGCATCGAGTCCTGCTCGGCTTTGCGGGCGGCCGCAATTCGGTCATAGCGTTCGGCATCGAACTGCCACGGCTCGCCAGTTGCCACCCAGCCGCCGCGAACTTTCTTGACCGCACCGTCGACGTCGAGCACCTTGAGCAGCAACTCCAGTTGAGTGCGACGCAGCTCGACGCGTGCCTCCAACGCTGGCGTAGAAAGCGGTTCAGCGCCAAGTGCCGCGATCACTTGGGCAGCCTTGGCTGGATCTGGCATGGCCGCGGTGGCGAAGTAGTGCCAGATTTCGCGATCTTCGGCGCCAGGCAGCAAGAGGACGTCAGCGCGGTCGGTGGCTCGGCCAGCGCGGCCAACCTGTTGGTAATAGGCCACCGGCGAGGACGGCGAACCCAAATGGACCACGAACCCCAGGTCTGGCTTGTCGAACCCCATTGAGAGTGCGCTGGTGGCAACGAGTGCCTTGACCTCGTTTGCCTTTAGCGCGTCTTCAAGTTGCGCTCGTTCGGCCGGGTCGGTGCGCCCGGTGTAGGCACGAACCTCAAAACCGGCCTCCCCCAGCAGGCGGGCGGTGTCTTCAGCGGCCGAGACCGTCAGGGCGTAGATGATGCCGCTGCCTGGCAGTTCGGCGAGGTGCGCGATCAACCACGCCAACCGCCGTTTTGGCGAACCCAGTTCTAGGCAGCCCAAGCGAAGCGACTCGCGCGCCAGCGAGCCGCGCAGCGTGAGCACGTCGCCACCGAGTTGTTCGGCGACATCGGCAGTGACTCGAGCATTCGCCGTGGCGGTAGTAGCTAGGACTGGAATGTTGCTATCAAGGGACTCGATCAAGCGGGCAAGCCGGCGATAGTCTGGCCGAAAATCGTGACCCCAGTCCGAAATGCAGTGGGCCTCGTCGATGACCAGCATGCCCATTCGGGCCAGGAGTTTGGGCAGTTGATTTTCGCGAAACGCCGGGTTGTTCAGCCGCTCGGGAGAAACCAGCAGGACGTCGATGGTGTCGGCAGCGAGTTGGTTTTCGATTTCAGTCCACTCATCGACGGTGGCGGAGTTGATCGCTGCCGCCCGCACCCCGGCCCGTTCAGCAGCCGAAACCTGATCGCGCATCAGGGCCAATAGCGGCGAGACCAACACGGTCGGGCCCGCACCGCGGGCTCGTAACAACGCCGTGGCAACGAAGTAGACCGCGGACTTACCCCAGCCGGTGCGCTGCACAACTAGCGTGCGGCGACGATCGTCCACTAGAGCCGAGATTGCCTCAAGTTGTCCGGCGTGAAACTGAGCATCATCACGCCCGGTGAGTGCGCGCAGTCGCTCGAGGGCATCGTTGGCGGTTGCTTGGGCGCGTGGTTTGGTCACGCCCAGATCCTGTCATCGACCACCGACAGAACGCAGGCTCCCAGCAAAAACTGGAGCGGTTTTCTTGCCCGGCCTATTTTCGGAAATGACTACGCCTCCCGGCTCTTTCACCCAACCGCGGGGCACATTGACAGGAGTAATCATGAGTGAGATTTCACCCGCAGAACTGTTCGCCGGCAAGGTCGCGGTCATCACTGGAGCCTCTGCCGGGATTGGATCGGGATTCGCCGAGCAGGCGGCAAGTTTCGGGATGAAGTTGGTGCTGGCAGACATCGCCACCGAACGGCTCGAGGCCTTCGCCGAGAAGCTGCGCAGTGGCGGCGCCGAGGTCGAAACAGTGCGCACCGATGTCGCCGACCCGGCTTCGGTCCAGGTGCTCGCGGCCCGCGCCTTTGAACGGTTCGGCACCGTGGACATGTTGATCAACAACGCCGGCATCATGGCGATGGGTTTCTCTTGGGAGATCCCGGCAGAAAAGTGGGACGCGATGCTGCGGATCAACATCGGCGGCTATGTGAACACGCTGCGCGAGTTCGTCCCCAAGATGCTTGAGCAGGGCACACAAGGCTGGATCCTCCAGGTCTCCTCGATCGGCGGCCTGTTCCCGAGCCCGTTGATGGCTCCGTACAGCGTCACTAAGTTCGGCACGCTCGCACTCACCGAATCGCTGCACTACGAGTTGGCGATGCTCAAAGCGCCGATCCAAGTTTCGGTGGTGCTGCCGGACTCGGTCAAAAGCGACATCTTCTCGGCCGCAAAGGGCGAGGGCACGCTTCCGGCCGCGGATGCGTTCAACGACGCCCTGCAACAGCGCGCTGACACCGTTGGGATCACTCCACTGGAGCACGCCTCGCGCGTATTCGAGCAGGTGGCTCAGGGCCGGTACTGGGCCACAGCCCAGCCAGAAGCGATCGACGCTGGCGTTGAGCCACGGGCAGAAATGATCCGCAACCGGGTGAACCCAGAGCTGAGCTTCGAAGTTTGAGGCAAGTTTGGTGGGCGAAGAGGGACTCGAACCCCCGACCTTCCGGGTGTAAACCGGATGCTCTAACCAACTGAGCTATTCGCCCGACAGATACAGACCGTATCGCATCTGACAGAAAGGAGCCGCGCCGCCAGGGTCTCGGGTCCCTAGCGGCGCGGTAATCCAATCAAACCAGATCTCCCCAAAAAATGTGGACACATTCCACATATTGGTTCAATTGTTCAACCAGTTATCCTTGCAGGTCGGCCAGCGC
>JAPXRA010000181.1:0-4092 GCA_033813795.1 Aeromicrobium sp.
AGGCGGCGCAACTGCATGGGTCGAGGCTAATGGCTGAGCGGCAGCTGGCTGTGTAGGCTCGCACGGTGGATTTGCTGCGTTCTGTGTTCCTTGGCATCGTCCAAGGCCTAACCGAGTTCCTGCCCATCTCCAGCAGCGCGCACCTAGCAATCGTGCCGCAGCTGCTCGGCTGGGAAGACCCAGGGGCGGCGTACACCGCTGTGGTGCAGATCGGCACCGAACTCGCGGTCGTCCTGTACTTCTGGCGCGACATTTGGACGATCGGTTCTGGCTGGGTTCGCGGCGTGTTCAACAAGTCCGCCCGTACCGAGCCCGAATGGAATATGGGCTGGTTCATCATCATCGGCTCGACCCCGATCGTGCTGCTTGGCATTGCCTTGGAAGACCTGATCGATCGCGAGTTCCGCAATCTTTGGTTCATCGGTTCGATGTTGATCATCATGGGTTTGGTGCTCGGCTTGGCCGAACGAATCGGTCGAAAGACCTCGCCGATTTCAGACCTCAACTTCCGGCACGCGATCGCACTCGGTTTTGCCCAAGCACTCGCGCTGGTACCGGGCGTCTCGCGTTCTGGCGCGACGATTTCGATGGGCCTGTTCCTGGGTTACGAACGCCAAGCGGCCACGCGGTACGCCTTCTTGCTGGCGATTCCGGCAGTCGTGGGGGCGGGCATCTACAAACTCAAGGACATTCCCGGCAGCGAGAACGCTTACGGCACGATGCCGACGATCGTGGGCACTGTGGTGTCGTTCGTCGTCGGGCTCGCGGTAATCCACTGGCTGCTCAAGTACGTCAGTTCGCACTCGTATGCGCCGTTTGTGATTTACCGAGTCGCCTTGGGCACGCTCGTGCTTGGCCTGCTTTCGGCCGGGGTGATTACCGCGGCGGTTGCGGCCTAGCTACAGCCAGCCAGAGTTGCGGAACCGGCGATAGACCACGTAGCAAACAATGGCGGTCAGCCCAACTACGAGCGGATAACCAAATCGCCAGTCCAGTTCGGGCATATAACGAAAGTTCATCCCGTAGACGCCGGCAACTGCAGTGGGAATGGCAAACAAAGTTGCGCCGGCGGTTAGTTTGCGCATGTCCTCGTTCTGCTGGACGCTCAACTGGGCTAAATGCGCGTTCAAGGCGTTCGACAACAAACTGTCGATCGCGTCGATTGAGTCCAGCGCGCGCTGCAAGTGGTCGGCAATATCGCGGTAGTACGGCTGCGCGGCGGCCGGCTCGGCATGCTCGGCAAACTTCTTGAGCGGATCTCGCAGCGGAGCAACCACGTGGCGAAATTCGAGCGTCTCACGCTTTAGCCGATAGATTCGCCGAGAATCGCGGGTCCGGTCAGGGGAAAAGACGGACGTTTCGACTTCCTCGACGTCTTGTTCCAGTTCGCGGGCCACGTCTTCGTACCGGTCCACGATCGCATCCATTACCGCGTGCAGCGCCGCGATCGGTCCTTGCCGCAGCCGGTCCGGGGCGCGTTCGGCTTGAAAGCGCGCGCCCGACAGGTGTGGACCTCCGTGGCGAACGGTCAATAGGTAGTTCTCGCCAAGGCAAATGTTCACTTCGTTGGTGGTGATGTCGTCGTCGCTGTAGGACACGATCCGCATCGACAAGAACATGTGATCGCTGTAGCGCTCTAGCTTCGGCCGTTGATGAGCTTCGAGCGTGTCCTCGATCGCCAACGGGTGCAAGCCAAGCGCCGTGCCGATCCGGTGCATCTCGGCTTGAGTCGGGTTGTTGACGCCGATCCACAAGAAGTCACGCCCGGCAAGTCCAGCCAGTGTGTCGTCAAGCGTGTCGGGGTCCGGATCGGTCGGCGTGCGAACGCCGTTCAAGTAGACCGCGCAATCGATCATCACCTGCTAATTGTGGCTGTACGCCGCCCGATAGGCTCAGCGACATGCAGAGTTGGTCCAAACCGCTGGTTCCCGATCTCGCCGACCTCGGGTTCGGAACAGGTGAAGCCGTCCAGGTTTACGACTCGGCCAACCGCGCGGTTGTGCCAGTCGACCCCGAAGGCCAGGCGCGGATCTACGTCTGCGGGATCACGCCCTATGACGCGACCCACCTGGGCCACGCGAACACCTATTTGGCTTTCGACCTGCTGCAGCGGCTCTGGCTGGACCGGGGTTTGCGTGTCCACTACACCCAAAACGTCACCGACGTCGATGACCCGCTGCTGGAGCGGGCCACCGCGACCGGCGTCGACTGGGTCGAACTCGCCGAACGCGAAACCCAGCTTTTCCGTGACGACATGACGGCGCTTCGCATCTTGCCGCCAAACGACTACATCGGCGCGGTCGAATCGATTCCGCTGGTGCTTGACCTGATCGAGCGTTTGCGTGCCACCGGAGCGGTTTATCAGGTCGATGACGACTTCTACTTCGAGGTTAAAGCGGCCGCGAGTTTTGGCGAAGTCTCCGGCTGGTCTACCGAGCAGATGGAAAAGATCTTCGGCGAACGCGGCGGCGACCCCGATCGCCCAGGCAAGCGCGACCGGCTCGATTGTCTACTTTGGCAGGGCGAGCGACCCGGTGAACCGGCGTGGCCGTCGAGCCTAGGTCCGGGCCGCCCAGGCTGGCACATCGAGTGTGCTGCCATTGCACTGCATCATCTCGGTACCGCCTTCGATGTCCAAGGCGGCGGATCGGACTTGATTTTCCCGCACCACGAGATGTCGGCGGCTGAGGCTGAACTTGCCACCGGTGAACCGTTCGCCCAGGCCTACGTCCACGCCGGCATGGTCGGCTTCGAGGGCGAAAAGATGAGCAAGTCCAAGGGCAACCTGGTACTCGTTTCGAAACTGCGCGCTGCCGGCCAAGACCCGATGGCGATCCGACTGGCGTTGCTCGCGCACCACTACCGCGAGGACTGGGAATGGTTCGACGAGGCGATCGTGGCCGCCGAGGACTTGCTCGCCAAGTTGCGAACCGCGGTCGCTCGTCCGAGTGCGCCACCTGCCGATCTGGTGATTGCCCAACTGCGCCAAGCACTGACTGCCGACTTGGATGCGCCCGCGGCGCTCACCGCTCTCACCGCATGGGCAAACGCAGACGGGGAAGACACCACAGCCGGTGCCAGCGTTCGCGCGGCCGTCGATGCTCTGCTGGGTGTGGAACTCTAGCGATGGCGACAGTCGCCCTGACGCTGGGCTCGGGGGGAGCACGCGGCTACGCCCACATCGGCGTGATTCACGAACTCACCGCACGCGGTCATG
Source organism: Aeromicrobium sp. (assembly GCA_033813795.1). Classification (GTDB taxonomy): domain Bacteria; phylum Actinomycetota; class Actinomycetes; order Propionibacteriales; family Nocardioidaceae; genus Aeromicrobium. The sequence goes on from JAPXRA010000181.1 coordinate 3,218, forward strand.
AAATCGTTGCGGTCAGCGGCGCCTCGATGGGTGCGCTGGTCGGTGGACTTTACGTCGCTGGCGGACTCGACGAGTTTGAGGCGTGGTCGCGCACCTTGCGTGGACGTGACGTGCTGCGCTATCTCGACCCGAGTTGGACCGCACCCGGGGCGGTGGCAGCCGACAAGATCATGAGCCGATGCAGCCAGATCGTCGGCGAAGTCAATATCGAGGACTTACCGATCCCGCTGACGATTGTGGCCACAGATTTGCTCGCCCAGCGCGAAGTCTGGTTGCAGTCCGGGCAACTTATCCCGGCGATCAGGGCGTCGATTGCCATTCCGGGCATGATTTCGCCGCAGACGCTTGACGGTCGGGTGCTGGTAGACGGCGGCCTGCTGAACCCGGTGCCGATTGAGCCGACCGCTGCGGATCATGCAGATCTTCGGATTTCGGTGTCCTTGCTTGGGCAGCGTGAGTCGTTGACTCCTGCCGCAATTGCAGCAAACGAGCCACGTGATGACTGGTACGACAAAATTCGGACGATGTTCGGTGCCGAATCCGAACAGATCGACTTGCGAGTTAGCGATGTGACCTCGCTGTCGTTGGACGCGGTCCAAAACCTCGTCGCCAGGTATAGAAACGCCGGCTTCCCGCCAGATATTGCGATCACGGTGCCGATCAGTGCGGCCAGGACGGTTGACTTTCATCGAGCCGGCGAACTGATCGAACTTGGCCGCGAACTGGCCGCAGCCGCCCTGGGCGACCGTTAGTTTTCTTCGTTCGGCCGGCGCAAGTAGCGTTCGAATTCTCGTGCGATCGCGTCGCCGGAGGCGTTGGAAATGTCGTCGGTGTCGCGTTCCATCTCCAAGGCATGCACATATTCGGCTAGTTGG
>JAPXRA010000182.1:0-4010 GCA_033813795.1 Aeromicrobium sp.
CGTGTTGCCACCGTTGGCGGCCTTCAACTGCGATTCGAAGAAGCTGCGGGTGCCCGACCCCGATTGCGGGATCAGAGCCTTGATGACGCCAGGCTGACCGCCGACTTCACTCCAGTTGGTGACTTCGCCCTTGTAGATCTTCAACAGGTCCGCAACGGTCAACGACGCCGGAGCGTTGCTGCCAGCCTTGCGCACAGCCATCTGCAGTCCGTCGACGGCGAACGCAGCCTGCTTGAGGCCGGCGTCGATCTCAGCGGTGCTCAACGTGGACGAGGAGCGGGCGAAGTTTACGTTGGCATCGTTCGAAGCCCCGTAAAGCAACTTCTTACCAGCGCCCGATCCGTTAGGCCGGGTGATGGCGGCCGAACCGGCGCGCAGGACCACGGTCGCCGGGGCTCCGTCAGCGGCGAAGGAGGCGAGGCGTCCCTGGGTGCGATCAACGTTGTACGCGTTCGCGATGTCCTTGGTGACGATCTGAGTCGTATCCGATCCGGCGCCAACAACGTCGGTGGCGTTGGGCACGAATGTCGGGTCGTTCGGGTTGGCGTCGGCGGCGTTGACCGGGGCCGCAAGCGACACCGCAGAACCAACCACCAAAGCTGCGCCGGCCACGACGGCTGACACGCGATTTCGGGTCATGAATATTGCCTTCCACTGAGGGTCTTGCCGGCCAGTTCGCCGGTCCTGCGATGCAGACTAGGAAGCATTACTACGGATTCGGCGGACTTGAAGTGAACGAAGAGTGAACCTGTTGAGTACTTTCGGTGCGGTCACATCAGATTGGGCAGTAAGGCCATTGCCAGGTCAGTGGCGATCCAAGAAAGCGCTATAACCGGCGCACCAAGCAAAACCCACGTACGGGCGTTTCCAAGACGAGGCCGGGCGAAGGCCGCTACCAGTACGAGTGCAACAAGTCCGGCAAGCGCAAGTGTCAGTAGCGCAAGTACGCCCACGTCGCGGCCCATCGGCTGCTCCGCAGCAGAAACCGCAGCCATGCGCGCCGGTCCCGGTTCGAACGGCTTTGAGACTAAGTCGGCATCGACGTAGAGAACTTCACTCGGCGACAAAGCAGCCAACCGGCCAGAGCCGTATCCGCTGACCAGGGTGAGGCGGCCTTCGTCGGCAGCAAGTGGTTGCGGCAGCGGATCGCCGGCGCGGCGGACGTCCGTCACCTTGAAGGTGGCCTCGCCTTGACCGGTAGTCGTCGTGATCAAGTCGCCAGGCAAGAACGTATCGAGGTCACTAAACGGTGCGCCATAAGTGCTTGCGCGGCCGAACATGACCGCAGTGCCAGGTTGCCCTGGAAATACCGAGTCACGTCGAAGGCCCGGCCCGAGAGTCAACTGTGAAGACGTCGTTCCTTCGACAACCACTTGGTCGGCGCCGAGTCGCTTGCTGCTGATCACTGCAACCGGTGTCCCGAGGTCAACTACTCCCCCAACGGGTGCGGTGGCCGCGGCCAAATCGCGGCGGAACTCGTCATATGCGACCGACTGGGCTCGATCGAACGAAACCCCGCTCAAGACCAGCAACTGCAACAACAACCATGCGCAAACAATCGACACAACCACCATCGCGTCGGTCAAGATTGCCACCTCGGCCGGAACCGCTGCCGGCTTCGCTTTGGCCTTGGTCCGGGCACCTCGCCTCGGCAACATCGCGCTTATCGTGGTCATCTAGCAACCGCCCTAAACCGGGAGACCTGACGCAGTACCGGTGCAAGAGCGGCGGTACTCAGACAGATCAGCAACAGCATCGGCAGTGTCAGTCGGCCAAGTCGAGACGTAGTTGCTGCCGTCGGTTCGGTTGCGACCATCGTCTTGGTTTGCTTCGCTCCGGCCTGAGTTGCGCTGTTCGGATCAGCCGGGGTAATCACTTGAGCTGCTGGCACGCTCGAGTCTGCCTGAGAACTCGGAGTGTTCGGCGCCGAGTCCGCTGCCGGTTCGGCGTGCTGCGCGGCGATCAGTTTCGCGCTCGTCTGGGCCGCTTGGTAAAGCGGCTTAGTGACGCCACTATTGACGATCGGCAAGAAGCCATCGGGCAATGTTCCGTTGCTGCTGCCGGGTCGTTGACCTTCGGTGGTGGCGATCTTGATGAAACTCGCGACCTTCTTCGCAGTCGCCTTCTCCACGCCGGAGGTGCGCGCTGTCGTCGAAATGATCATTGTTCCGGGGTACGCCTTAGGTGTCTTGGCCAGCCGAGCAGCAGGCAACTCGAACAGGCCCGGGACGGAATTGTCGGCCTTGGCCACACCGATCGCGGCAGCCATCGACTGCTTCGACGGCGTCACCCAAGAGTTCTTTGAGGTCTGCAGTGCGGCTGCGTTCAAGCCGAGTCGCTCCAGATCGCCAAGGCTGGTAACGCCGATCAAGAAGCGCGATCCGACCCCTTGTCGGTCGATCCGACCGAACCGGTAGGGATCGCTGCTCGATGCACGGTCGCACTTGGTCTGGACGTTCGGCCAACCATCGAGCACCGCCTCGGCAATGGTTCTCAAACTGTTGACCGGCGCGGCTAACTGGGTGAAGTAGGGGGTCTTCACCTGTTGCTGGCATTCCATGTCGTATTCGGGGACGAAGGTGTCCAACAGCGGCCACTCAGCAAGCGGCAACCGGATCTTCTCGTAGCTGGGATTAACCACCATCCCCCACTTGTCGGCCTTACCGGCGATGAACGCGCTGGCCTCGGGGTCTTGGGCGATGTACGAGGTCAATGAGGAAATCACATCCGACGACTCCGACAGGCTCAGCAACGAAGCCCCGGCTTCGCGGTCGATCTTGTCGATGCCGGGGTTCAACGCTTGGAACTCCGGATCAAGGTTGATCGATTTGGGGTTTTTCTCGATTCCGGGATGCTGTGCGCCATATGCCGAACCGGTGTAGGACTGCGTCAGTAGTTTGGCTAACAGCCGTGGAGTCAACCGCAAGTTGGTGACTTCGCCAGAATTTTCGGGCAGGTCGATCACGTAACTGATTGCGAACCCAGTGATCGCGGTGGGTGCGAACGCCACCGGATGGTCGGAGTCTTGTTCGCGGCGGCCCGTCACGAAGGCTGCCGGAGCTTCGCCCTTTTCCATCAGCGCGAACGCCGCTTCATCGGACATCCGGTTGTGTTGAAACTTGAACCGGTTCTTGTTCAGGCAGTACGCCGGCGACCACTGCAGCGCGGCCTGGCTGACCAGTTCTGAGCCGTAGAAGGCCGTCGGCGCGCGCGCGTCGAGCACGTCACAAACGTTCGGTGGCGTGCCAAAAGTGATCGGAATCGTGATTCGGTTGCGCCAGTTCGATTCGGCCCACCAGTAGACCGGGGACACCGCTTCGTCGACACCCTCGCCGGTGAAGTTGCTAGAACCTGGTGCGAACCGACCAGTGCGCTGGCAAACCGCGTCACCTTCACTGCAGCTAACGCCTTCGATCGGAATTACCACAATCGAGCAGTCGACCTTGTCGCTACAACCAAGCGAGCCATTCTCGGTGGCGGTGCGAACCTCAAAGTTCGTCGAACCGGTTCCGTCCGAAGAGGTGAAGGCGGCCTGCTCGGCTGGCGGAAGCGCGGCGTCAACCGCTGCCTCTGGAGCCATCGTGTCAGCGCTGCACGAGTTAAATACCTTGCCGTCGGCACTGAAGAATGGGATCGCCCGGGCCGAAGCGCTAGGCACGTCGTCACAGCCGCTGGTCGGGAACGGGTCGATCCCGCTCTTTTGTGCCTTAGCATCGGCGTCGGCGTACAAGTCACGACGCCAAATGGCTTGCCGTTCGTTGCTTGACCGGAACCGCTGCTGCGTCGTGGAAGTCCAACAGGTCTGCTGGCTCAACCGTTTTGCCGCTGGCAACGTGTCATCATCCAGCCCACGGCACTGCAAGATCACGACCGGGTATTCCTGGGCCATTCCCTTTTCACCGAATGGGCTGTTTGCTCGCCCGCCACTTGGCCGTGCGCCGGACCAACTAATGTTCACCCGTTCGCGGCCGCGCAAGTTCTTAGTGTGGTCTACCTTCACCTTCACGGTC
>JAPXRA010000183.1:0-3983 GCA_033813795.1 Aeromicrobium sp.
ACAGTCGGGCTGACCATCTGCTGGGATATCGCCTACGACACTGCGGTGCATGGCAGCGTCAAGCTCGGGGCCGAATTCTTGGCCGTGCAAACCAGCAACGCCAGTTTCATGGACTTCGGCTCAGGGGTCCAGCCCCAGCAGCAGTGGGCAATCTCGCGGCTTCGCGCGATCGAAACTGGCCGCTGGCTGGCTGTGGCCTCGACCAACGGCATCACTGGTGTGGTCGACCCGAGCGGGCGTATTTTGCAAAAGGCGCCGGTAAAACAAGGCGCGACGATCGTTCAAGAGATCCAGTTGGCGAGGACGAAAACCCTCGCCACGCGCCTTTCAGGGGTGACCGGTGTGGTGATCTGCGTCATAGCCGTGGCAGGATGGGCGGTCGGTAACCGCGAGTTGCGAAAGGGCAGCCGATGAAGACACTGGTCATCATTCCGACCTACAACGAAGCCGAGAACGTCGGCTGGATCACCGAAAAGGTCTTGAACGAGCAGCCAGACGTCCACATCCTGGTGGCCGACGACAACTCGCCCGACGGCACCGGCGACATCGCCGACAAGCTCGCCATCGACGACCCGCGGATTCACGTCTTGCACCGCGCTGGGAAAGAGGGGCTAGGTGCCGCCTATCGCGCAGGTTTCGCGTGGGGCCTTGAACGCGGCTACGAAGTGCTGATCGAGATGGACGCCGACGGCTCTCACCGGCCCGAAGACCTCGGCAAGCTGATCGAATCGGCCAAAGCCGGCGCGCCACTGACTCTTGGCTCGCGTTGGGTTCCGGGCGGTTCAGTGGTGAACTGGCCAAAACGGCGCGAACTGCTTTCGCGCAGCGCCTCGCTGTATGCCCGTCTCATGCTCAATCTCGGGGTCAAAGATGCCACGGCGGGCTTTCGGGCGTTCCGTCGCGAAACGCTGGAATCGATTGACCTGGCCGCAGTCGAATCGCAGGGTTACTGCTTCCAAATCGACATGACCCGCCAGACGCGTCTGGCGGGCCTTGAAGTTGCCGAGGTGCCGATCATCTTCGTCGAACGAATTCACGGGCAATCAAAAATGAGCTTCGCGATCGTTCAAGAAGCGTTGACCAGAGTCACCGTTTGGGGTTTTGAACGGATGAATCCTTTCAAGCGGTAACTGACTTCTTCTTCGACTTGGTCTTGCGGTGAAGATGCGGCGGTCCGATCTCTCCGCCGCGCAGCATCTCTAGCCGCTCGGTCAAAATCTCTTCGAGTTCGGCTTCGGAGCGCCGCTCCAACAGCATGTCCCAGTGCGTGCGAACTGGCTTTTCGTCTGGCCGTTCTGGCTCTGCGCCGCCGACGAGACGCCCCATCTGCCCAGTCTTCGGGTCTTCCCATTCAGCCGGAACTTCGGCCTCGTCGGACATCATCACGGTGAACGTGTGGCCGTCGGCGCACACGTACTCAACCTCTTGGCGCGGAGCCATCTCCACGCCGCGCTCATCTTCAAAACTTTGTGCGCCCAAGCGCGCACCACGTAGGGCTCGTTCTGCCATCGTCGGTCCCTTCAGTTAGGTTCTCGTCTATTCCAACGTACGCGATGGGCGTGAGATTCCCCTGAGAGCGCGATCTTCGATCTTATTTGGCACGAACAGCAGAAGAGCTAAGCCGAGTGCAAGAACGAACATGATGCCCGCGATACCCCAGCGATCAGTGTCTTGACCGGTGATCAAGTTCCCGGCCCAGATGCTCAGGGCGAACAGCAGTGGCGCCATGAACGAAGCCGCACGGCCAGTCATCGCGTAGAGGCCAAAGTTCTGACCCTCATGGCCAGGCTTGGTCACTCGCGTCAAATAGGTGCGGGCCGCCGACTGCGCCGGTCCGACAAACAGGCACAAGCCCAAACCGAAGATCCAGAACATGACCGGGCCAGAAACGAGGAACAGGATCGAGCCGCAAACCAGCATTGAAATCAGCGATCCAACAATGACTTGATGGGGACCGATCTTGTCGTCCCACCGCCCGGCGGCTAAGGCGCCGAGCGCTGAGATCACATTGGCCGCCACGCCGAACAAGATCACGTCGGCTTTGTCGATGCCGTAAACCGAGACTGCCAAGATCGCGCCGTAGGCGAACACGCCCGCCAGGCCGTCTCGAAAGAAAGCGCTTGCGATCAAGAACTTGAGGGTGTCCCGGTCGGACTGCCACATCCCGGTGACGTCGGCCCAGATCGCTCGATAGGAATCACCTATTGAGGCTTTGGGCGCATCGGAATTTGCAGTTGGGGGAAGTTCGGGAATTGCGAGGAAGAGTGGAATGGCGAAGATCAGGAACCAAACCGCGGCCACCAAGGCGATGTAGCGGTAGTTGAGCCCCTCGGCTGTCGACACTTGGAGCATGCCGAGCTTGCCGGTTTTGGAGTCGCCGACTACGAACCCGAAATAGCAGATCAGCAAGAGCACGATTCCACCGAAGTAGCCAAATGCCCAACCGAGGCCAGAAACACGACCGACGTTTTCGGGTGTGGAAACTTGACGCAACATCGCAAAGTAGGGGACTGAGGCCAACTCGAAGACCACTGAGCCGCCGGCGATTAGGGCAAGGCCAAGCCAAAGGTAGTGCCAGTCGTCTTTGACGAAGAAGCACGCGGCAGTTATCAAAACAACTGCCAAGGTGAGCAAGATGAGCGAGCGTTTGCGGTGCCCGCCGGCGTCAGAACGTCGGCCAAGTGCTGGCGCGGCGACTGCGATCAGCACAGCGCCCATTGCGCTGGCCAAACCCAGCCAGGTTGCGGCACGGAAAGGTCCAGGGACGTCGTCGCCGACTGCCTCTACGAGGTACACCGAGAAGATGAAGGTGACGATCACCGCGTTGAATGCGGCCGAACCCCAATCCCACAGGCTCCAGGCAAAAATCTTGCCCTTCTCGGATTTTTGAGCAACGACGCCTTCGCTCATGCGGGTTCCTTCCACTGACCGCGCTGCAGCAGCACGTCTTTGAGTAGGTCGGTTCGGTCGGTCATGATTCCATCGACGCCAAGATCTGCCAGACGGTGCATCTCATCTGGTTCGTCGATCGTCCAAACGTGGACGAGTTTGCCGGCCCGATGTGCTCGTTCGATGAATTTGCGGGTAACTACGGGTACTTTGGCGTGACTAACCGGTACTTGGAAGATTCGTGGCGCCCGTGGAACCCCGAGGCCTAGCACCATTTGCGCGGCCTCACGCTGTGACGCCGAAGTGACCACCTGTGGCAGCCGCTGGCGAATCCGTACCAACCGCGCATGCGAGAACGAGGCCAGACACACGTGATCTAGAACGCCCATCTTTTCGAGCAGGTCAGTGGTCGGGTCGACGCCGTCGTCGGACTTGATGTCGATATTCCACCGAGCTCCGGGCAGGGCTTCGATCAGCGCGTCTAGTCGGATGATCGGTTCGCGGTCACCAAGCAGGGCCGCGTCGATCTCGGCGGAGGACAACTCGGCGATCGCGACGTCGCGGTTAAGCAGCCGACCGAGTCGTTCGTCATGGCAGGCGTAGACCACCCCGTCACGGCTGCACCGCACATCGGTTTCCATGTAGCGGTAGCCGAAGTCGTAGGCGTGCGTGAACGCAGCCAGCGAGTTTTCGATCCCGACATGCGCCTCGACCATCGCGCCGCCGCGATGGGCGAAAGCAACCGGCGAAGCTGGCTCCAAGTACGGCGGTGTGCTCACCGCCCTAACCTAGCGTTAGATGTCGCGGAACGTCTCGATCTCGGCGCCAAGCGAATTGAGCCGCAGTGCCAGATCTTCATAACCGCGGTTGATGATGTAGATGTCGCGAAGCACCGACGTTCCCTTGGCGGCCAACATCGCCAGCAAGATCACCACCGCCGGACGCAGTGCAGGCGGACAGACGATCTCGGCGCTGCGCCAGTTTGTCGGGCCGCTGATCAACACTCGGTGCGGATCCATCAGTTGCACCTGGGCGCCGAGCTTGTTTAGTTCGGTCAAGTAGATTGCCCGATTCTCGTACACCCAATCGTGCAG
>JAPXRA010000184.1:0-3975 GCA_033813795.1 Aeromicrobium sp.
CGCCAAGCGCGCTTTCGCACCCGGTCGCGCAGTTGGGCGAGTTGCTTCGCTTGGGCCGAACCGGCCGCCGGTTCGGTTGTGGTCAGTTGGCGAATCTGGACTAGATCGGCTGCCATTTGTTGGTCGCGTGGCGGGCGCACCGGCGCGATCCGACTGGTCAGTGCACGGGCCAACTCAGACCAATTGAACACGTTGGCCGGCAAGCCCTCGCTAAGTGCCACCTGGATTCCGGTGGTCGCAAGAAGACGGCCGTGCCCGACCACCGAACTCAGCAGATCCAAACTGGAGAACGAAGACTGCCACTGGGCAAGCAAGTCGAGCCCGGCCTGAAGATGCCCAAGCCCAGTGCCTCGGCGTCCGGCGGCAAAGGCTAGGTCGGCTTTGACTCGGCGCTCCAAGAGCCGTTCGGTAAGTGAGTCGCGCGCGTTGGTTTCGCCACGGTCAAGTAACTGTTTGGCGAGGTCAAGTTGTCCATGAGCCACCGCGACGTGGGCCGCGGTCAAATCCAAAAGTTGCGCTTCAGGAGTGAGTTGGTGTTCTCGCAGTTCGACCGAAACAGATTCGGCACGTCCCAGCCAAGAAGCGGCAGGCTTAGTGTCGGTGGCCTCGGCAAGCAACTCCAGGGTGTCTGCGCGCAGCGCCCAAGAGGCATTTCCGTGTTTTCGCAAACGCCGACCGGCCGCCCGCGCCAGCAGTCGGGTACGCGCCGGATCGAGCCAAAGCAGCGCCCGACCCAAAACCACTTCGCCCTCGGCCCGCATCCGCGGCAAGCGCAAGGTGGTGAAGTTCTTCACCACCTGCTCCAGTTGAACGACCGCATCGCGAGTCATCCCAGCCGCGAGCAGCACTTCGGCTCGATCCTGAAGCCCGACGGTACGCACCTGAAGGCCAGCGTTGACCAGGCCGGCTTCAGCCCGATCCATCAACTCCAAGGCACCGACCAGATCGCCGAGCAACAGTTGGACATAGCCCTGATTGTGTTCGGCGGTGGCGGCTCCTTCGCCGTCTTGAACCAAGCGATAATCCGACGCTGCGGTTCGAAAGTCCTGGTTGGCCTTGGCCAGATCGCCCAACTCCAAGTGCGCAATTCCGCGGTTCATCAACGCGTTTGCCCGTTCGGGCGAACCGGGTTCCAACGCCGGAAAGGCCAAGTCGAACAGGCCGATCACGGCGGCCAAGTCCCCGCCGCGCGACATCAGAACCGCTTGTTGGGAACGCACGATGGCTCGCGCCTGCGGGCTAAGATCGGCTCGGCGCATGACCGCGGCGCATCGTTCCAAGGCAGCAGTCCGATCGCCTAGTTCGGCCTCGGTGTATGCCAAACTCGCGCTGATTCGGGCCAACAGATCCGGCTCGCTTGCTTCGACCAAAGCGGTTCGCAACAGTTGATCGGCCCGGCGAATGTGTCCGCGGTTGATCGCCGCAACCCCTCGGCGATGAATTTCGGTGGGCGAAAGCCTCGGCATTCTCAGTCCGCGTCCACCAACTGGGCGATTACCGTCTTGGTGCGCTTGATCGCGCTGGCCCAGTCCCTGGCGAAGTCTCCAGTCTTGGCCAAGGCACAAGCCAGTTCGGCAGCAAAAACTGGCGCGGCGAACGAAGTGCCACTCCAAATAGCGAAGCCGCTTCGAAAATCATCCGGATCGAAAGACTCGCGCAAGCGACCGTCGGCCGTTTGCAGCCTGGCCGTTGGTTCAAGTCCAGTTTGAAAGGCTGGGAAGGTGCTCAGCAGCGCGGTTCCGGTGCGGTAGGCCCGGACCCAAGGTCCGGCATTGGTGTACAAAGCGTCGGTAATCCCGTTGGTGTTCAACGCACCAACCGCGATGATTGCAGTGGCCGATTCGTCCAAACTGATGATCGATTCAACACCAGGGTGCGGGCTCCATGCCGCCGGAAACATTGGTCTTGAGGTGGCGTCATTTCCGGCTGAGCAAACCACTGCGGTTCCGGTTCGCCCGATTGCGGCCAGAATTTCGTAGAAGGTCGGATCGAATTTCGAATCGATTGGTGTCTCGTGGTAGTACCCAAACGACAAGTTCAGTACGTCGAGCCGGAGCCCGCCGGCGTCCGGGGCCAAGCGAAGCAAGTGCGCGATCCGGGCCAAAACCACCAAAAGGTCGGACTCGGCCATCGTTCCGTCGGACTCTGCGACCCGCCACCACCACAGATCGGCGTCGGGCGCTCCCTGATGCAGCAAACCGGCGATGAAAGTGCCGTGGCCGGAGGCCTCGTCCAGCATGCCGTCGAGGGGACCGCCAACGTCGCCGATCCGCTCTGGATCGGTTTGGGCGTCGGCAAGACCGATCGGAGTCACCGGGCCGAGCATGGTTCCGTCGTGGACGAAGGAACTGTCCAGCCACCGATGTTCCCCGCAACCGGTGTCGACGAAGCCAATGTGCACGCGTTCGCCGGCTGGCACCTCGCTGCGCTGCGGAGCCCGGCCAACGAAGGACACCGGTTGGCGTCCACCGGTGCCAGGTTCGGCATAGGCGTCGGTCAACGTGCTGTTCGACCGCGAGTGCGGATTGGACCGCGAATGCGGGTTGGACCGCGAATGCGGGTTGGATCGAGAGTGTGGGTTCGACCTGGCGTGCGGATAAACCGTGACGACATGATCGAGCCCGATTCCAAAAAGCACTTCGTCGCCACGCGCCATTGCCCGTGCAGTCTGCAAGAGCGACCACGAGTCCGGCGGCCGCGCGCGAGCATCGTCGCGCGGCGAAATGATCACCCGGATCAGACCTACGGTTCCGGTGGCCCAGCGGTAGCGACGGCGGCGGTCTTGCCGTTCGGCCTCGGTGCTGTCGATTTGCACCCGGCCGAATGTCTCGTCTTCGGACACGTCCCAGTGAAAGGTTTCGGCGGCTCGTTGCAGTAGCGCCAAGGCAGCTTCGGTGTCGACCAGGGTTGAAACCAGCAGCCGAGATGACAGGTAACTGGTGGTGCTGGCTTGCGGGTCAGGCGAGGCCGAGGCAGTCGCCGGGTCGAGCAGTTGGCCTTCGCGTTCAGCGATTGACCGCGGTCTAGTCCATTCGTCTTGGGCGTCAAAGCGCGGCGGCTTTGGCCGGTTCGGGTACTCGGGGGCCATTTCGCTCCTCAGATCTCGAACGTGGGGGTGGCTAGGTCCGCTCGTTGTGCGACCTCAAACCAAATACGGATCAATCCGCAGGGTACCGAACTGGCTTCGAAGCGACCGCCAGCAAGATCACTGACAGATTCTACTTGCTCGCCGGTGATTCGTACTGTGCCGTTTGCCGCCGGGGTAAGCCAACCGTCGATTCGCCGAGTTTGGGCAGTGGGACCATCTGACACCCGGATCAGCACGGTGACGTCGTCATAGGCAAACTCGATTGTCAGCGGGCCACTGCCGCGAGTCCCAACTAGGTCGCTACTTCGACTGAGCAAACTCAAGAGGGCATATTCAACGTCCAGATCCTCAGCGGCAATCGCTGCAATCATCTTGTCGCTCAGGTCTTCCGGCGGCGGATCCAACAACTCGTACATCGATCGAAGTTCGTCGAAAATCGGTTCACGCTCGCTCATGAAACCGCCCCCTGTCCCGAAATGACCGTCTTTAGTTTTTCTAGGCAGCGGCGCCTGGTTGGGCCGATACTGCCGATGGGCATCGCCATTTGTTCAGACAAATGCTGGTAGTCGGGGCGGTCGTCAAAGGCGATTACCCGCAGCAGGCGCTGGCAACGTTCAGTCAGTTGGGAGACTGCGGCCCACAGCCGGTGGTTCCGATCTGCCAAGACCGCATCGCTTTCGGCACTGGAAGTCTTTGGCAGAACTGGCGAAAGCAATTCCTCGTCCACCGGATCCTCGCGTCGAAGGCGCGAAGAAACCCGCCACGCCTGCCGCCGGGCGGTGATGATGAGCCAGGCCGCTACTGCACGTGGGTTCTCGATGCTGTCGGCTTTTCGCACGAGCGTCAGCCAGGTGAACTGGATGACGTCCTCGCAGACATCTTCATCT
>JAPXRA010000185.1:0-3912 GCA_033813795.1 Aeromicrobium sp.
ACCTGATTGGGGCGCCGGCGGAGTTGGAACTGCGCCGTTGGGGTCGATCAGTTGGTAACTGCCTGCCCCGCCCAGCAAGGTTTCCGGGTCTAGATACTCCGTGCCCCGAATCCGGCCCAAGTTCAGGCAAATGCTGCGACAGGAACTGTGGCCGCCAAAGAGAACACCGATCGCTTGGCCGGCCGCGACCGCATCGCCGACTTCGACAGTTGGCTTGACCGGCTGGTAGGTCGATCGCTCGGTGCCGTGATTGATCGTAATGGTCCAGACGCCCGCCACCTTCGCCGCGAAAGTCACCGTGCCGGTCGCAACGGACCTGACTTCCTGACCAGCTCGGCCGGGCAAGTCGATGCCGCGATGGCCCGGGCCGTAGGCATCCTTTGGGGGATCAAACCTTCGGTCTATCCGGTGGTCTGCCAGCGGCCAAACCCAAGGGCTGGTTGGGCTGGCGCTAACCGACGGCACAAGTGAGCCAATAACAAGAACCGCGACTTGGGCAATCAACATGCAACTAGCGAACCGTCGGTTCAGGTGACGGCCTAGTTCAAAAGCAGGGTCTGTGGAGTCGCGAACTCGGCCAAAAACAGTGTGGAAGGTGGCCGATTTCGTCGTGCTTTAAGCGTGGACTAGACTTGACCTATCCGTCTTTCGAGGCGGAAATTCGCGTGTCCGATTCCTGGGTGACGAGTTTCTCCGAACACAGGGCCGCAAGCAGAGTCCCACTCGTGGGTGCGTTGTGGTCGGGCGCCAGGGCAGCACCAACCGGTGTTGCGTCAACTCTGATTGGAAGGAAGTACGACGATGGCCGTCGTAACCATGCGCCAGCTGCTCGAAAGCGGCGTTCACTTCGGGCACCAGACCCGCCGTTGGAACCCCAAGATGAAGCGATTCATCCTCACCGAGCGCAACGGCATCTACATCATCGACTTGCAGCAGTCGCTGGCCTACATCGACTCGGCTTATGAGTTCGTCAAGTCGACTGTCGCCCGTGGCGGCACGATCTTGTTCGTCGGCACCAAGCGCCAGGCGCAAGAGCCGATCGCTGAGCAGGCCAAGCGCGTCGGCATGCCGTACGTCAACCAGCGTTGGCTCGGCGGCATGCTCACCAACTACTCGACCATGTCCGATCGCCTTCAGCGGATGAAGGAACTCGAAGAGATCGATTTCGACGATGTCGCCGGTTCTAACCGCACCAAGAAGGAACTGCTGCAGATGCGGCGCGAGTACACCAAGCTCAACCGCACTCTCGGTGGTATCCGCGATATGGGCCGCGTCCCGAACGCAGTTTGGATCGTCGACACCAAGAAGGAACACCTCGCTGTTGATGAGGCCAAGAAGCTTGGTATCCCGATCATCGCGATCCTCGACACCAACTGCGACCCCGACGACGTTGATTTCCCGATCCCGGGCAACGACGACGCGATCCGTTCGGTTGGCCTGTTGACTCGTGTCCTTGCTGACGCGGTCGCCGAAGGCTTGCTGTCGCGCTCGGGCGCCAAGACCGGTGAAGAAGCTCCGGGTCAAGAGCTCGGCGCTGAAGAGCCGATGGCCGACTGGGAGAAGGAACTCCTCAGCACGGATGCGCCTGCTGCTGAAGCCGCTGCTGAAAAGCCGGCCGAAGCTGCCGCTGAAGCTCCGGCTGAAGACACCCCCGCTTCCTGACCCACCACACCAGAACTAGAGGTAGAAACATGGCAATTACTGCTGCCGATGTGAAAAAGCTCCGCGACGCCACCGGCGCCGGAATGATGGACGCCAAGAAGGCGCTGACCGAAGCCGACGGCGATTTCGACAAGGCCATCGAGGCCCTTCGTATCTCCGGAGCCGCCAAGGCCGCCAAGCGTGGCGCCGAGCGCGAGGCCTCCTCGGGCTTGGTCGCGAACTCCGGTTCGGCGATCGTGGAGTTGAATTCCGAGACCGACTTCGTCGCGAAGAACGACCAGTTCGTCGAACTGGCACAGCAGCTTGCTGCTGTGGCCGACAAGCTCAAGCCGGCCAACGCCGAGGAGTTCTTGAAGGCTGTCCTCGAAGACGGCAAGACCGTCGCCGACACGATCAGCGGCCTGGCCGCCGTGATCGGTGAAAAGATCGAACTGGGCCGCGTCAGCGCTCGTTCGGGCAAGGTCGCGACCTACATGCACCGTCGCGCCAGCGACTTGCCGCCGGCAGTCGGTGTCTTGGTCGAATTCGTTGGAGACAACGAAGAAGCCGCCCGTGGCATCGCGATGCAGATCGCGGCCATGCGTCCGCGCTGGCTGACCCGCGAGGAAGTTCCGGCCGACATTGTGGCCAAGGAGCGCGAAATCGCCGAGGCCACCGCCAAGGAAGAGGGCAAGCCGGAGCAGGCTCTGCCGAAGATCATCGAAGGTCGAGTCAACGGGTTCTTCAAGGAGAACGTGCTGCTCGATCAGCCGAGTGTCACCGACAACAAGAAGACGGTCAAGGCCGTCGCTGATGAAGCCGGAATCGAGATCAACGGTTTCAGCCACATTGAGGTCGGCGCCTGAGGCGTAAGGTCAATCAGAACGCTCGGTCGGGTCATCCCGGCCGAGCGTTCTGTTTTTGGGCAGACCGACCGCTAACGCACCACAGTCGATCCGATAACCTCATCTCATGGCTCGCCGCGTTCTTCTCAAGTTGTCCGGAGAGGTTTTTGGTGGAGGGGCAATCGGTATTGACCCTGACGTCGTCAATGACGCGGCCGCCCAGATCGCTGAGGCAGTCCGTGATGGCGTGCAAGTGGCGATCGTGGTTGGTGGAGGTAACTTCTTTCGTGGTGCCGAACTAAGCCAACGCGGCATGGAACGCTCCCGGGCCGACTACATCGGCATGCTCGGTACCGTGATGAACGCACTGGCGTTGCAGGACTTCATCGAAAAGCAAGGCGTCGAGACTAGGGTGCAGTCGGCCATTGCGATGGCGCAGGTGGCCGAGCCCTACATCCCGCGGCGCGCAATTCGCCACATGGAAAAGGGCCGCGTCGTCATTTTCGGTGCCGGTGCTGGCATGCCGTATTTCTCCACCGACACCGTTTCGGCGCAACGCGCGCTCGAAATCAAGGCGGACGTCGTGTTGATGAGCAAGAACGGTGTCGACGGCGTCTACGACGACGACCCGCGCCGCAACCCCAACGCCCGCCGGTTCGACAGTTTGACTTTTGGCGAGGCGCTTCAGCGAAACCTGCAAGTGGTTGACGCTGCCGCGTTCGCGCTGTGCATGGAAAACGAACTTTCAATGATGGTGTTCAACATGAACGCCGAGGGTGCCATTACCCGCGCCCTACGTGGTGAGATGATTGGAACACTGGTTCACGCCTGACGTGAGTCCCTAACAATGCAATGGAGCATGACGTGATCGACGAGACACTGAGTGACGCCGACAGCCGGATGAACAAGGCCGTTGAGCACACCCGCGAAGAATTTGCTGCGATTCGAACCGGACGCGCCCACCCGGCGATGTTCGCGCAAATCACCGCCGATTACTACGGCACGCCCACTCCGTTGCAGCAGCTGGCCGGGTTCACCGTTCCCGAGCCGCGCACCGTGGTGATCAGCCCCTACGACTTGGGTGCAAAGTCGGCCATCGAGAAGGCGATTCGCGACTCAGACCTGGGTGTGAACCCCTCTGACGACGGCAAAGTCCTGCGCATCACCTTGCCTGAGCTGACCGAGGACCGTCGCAAGGAATACATCAAGCTTGCTAAGGCCAAAGCTGAAGAGGGCCGGATCGCAGTTCGCGGTGTTCGCCGTAGCGCCAAGCAGACCTTGGACAAGGCGGAGAAGGATTCGGAAATCAGCGAGGACGACAACGCTGGGGCGGAGAAGCGGCTCGACGCGCTAACCAAGTCACACGTCGATCAAATTGACGAAGCGCTTAAGCACAAAGAGGCCGAGCTCCTTGACGTCTAGCAGT
>JAPXRA010000186.1:0-3897 GCA_033813795.1 Aeromicrobium sp.
GGGTGATCGCTTCATCTACCGGGTCGACCGTGGTGCCCGAAGCGTCGTGGACGACTACACGATCTTCTTTGGCCAACTTGTTCAACAGACTCGACTTGCCGACGTTCGGCTTGCCGACGATCGCGACCCGGCGCGGCCCACCGATTTCGACGTCGTCTTGCGACGGCGCTTCGGGCAAGGCGGCCAAGATGGCGTCGAGTAGGTCGCCACTGCCGCGCCCGTGAAGCGCCGAAACCGGGTACGGCTCCCCCAAACCCAGGTTCCACAACGCCGCCGATTCGAGCTCGCCGCGCTGGTCATCGACCTTGTTGGCTGCCAAGATCACCGGCTTGTTCGCCGAACGGAGCAACTTCACGACCTTGTCGTCGATATCTGTCGCGCCCACGGTCGCGTCGACCACGAACAAGATCGCGTCGGCCACCATGATTGCAACTTCGGCTTGGGCGGCAATTCGCTCTGCCATTCCCTTTGCGTCCGGGTCCCAGCCACCGGTGTCGACCACCGTGAACGCCCGGCCATTCCAGTTCGCGTCATAGGAAACGCGGTCACGGGTAACGCCGGGAATATCTTCAACAACGGCCTCGCGACGACCGATGATTCGGTTCACCAGAGAGGACTTGCCGACGTTTGGACGGCCGATTACGGCAAGAACAGGTTGGCTGGACACTAGTGAATCCTACTCGACCGGTTCAGCGAACTGCGCCGAGTAAAGCTGCTGGTAGGCGCCATCGGCGGCAATCAGTTCTTCATGGGTGCCCTGCTCGACGATCCGGCCAGCGTCCATTACGACGATCAGGTCGGCGTCGCGGATCGTAGACAACCGGTGTGCGACCACGAAACTCGTGCGGCCGCTGCGCAGGTTGTTCATCGCTTCTTGCACCAACGACTCGGTTCTGGTGTCTACCGAACTGGTGGCCTCATCGAGCACCAAGATCGCCGGATCGGACAAGAAAGCGCGTGCAATCGTCAGCAATTGGCGCTGGCCTGCGCTGACTCCTCCGCCCTCATCGTCGATTACGGTGTCGTAACCGTTGGGCAGCGTCCGGACGAAGTGATCAACCGAGGCGGCCTTTGCTGCGGCTAAAATCTGCTCCTCGGTGGCGCCGTCAGCACCGTAGGCGATGTTTTCGCCGATCGTGCCGGCGAACAGCCAAGTGTCTTGCAGCACCACGCCGAAGGTACGCCGCAGTTGGCTTCGACTCATCTGGGAAATATCGATGCCGTCGAGCGTTATCCGGCCGGAATTCACGTCGTAGAACCGCAGTAACAAGTTCGTCAGCGTCGTCTTGCCCGCACCGGTTGGGCCAACGATCGCGACCGTTTGCCCAGGCTCTGCCACCAAAGAAAGGTCTTCGATCAAGGGATCGTCAGTGTAGGAGAAGTCAACCGATTCGAACACGACTCGCCCGCGCAGCGGATCGGGGAACGGCGCGTCGACACGATCGGCGATTTCGCGCTCTTGGTCCAGCAGATCGAATACGCGTTCGGCCGACGCCATCGCAGACTGCAGCATGTTTACCATCGATGCGAGTTGAGTAAGCGGCTGGGTGAACTGGCGGGTGTACTGGATGAAGGCTTGTACCGAGCCGAGCGAAAGCGAACCAGAGGCCACCCGAACTCCGCCAACTACCGCCACCAGCACGTAGTTCAGGTTCGAAATGAACATCATCAACGGACCGATCACACCGGAAATGAACTGTGCCTTGAACGCGGCACCAAACAAGGCCTCGTTCGTATCTGCAAACTCCTCGGCGGTGGCTTCTTGATGTCCGTAAAGCTTCACCACTTCATGCCCGGTGAATGATTCTTCGATGTGGGCGTTGAGTCGGCCGGTCTGCGCCCACTGCTCGATGAACTGCGGTTGAGAGCGCTTCATCACCGCCGAGGTCAGTACCAGCGCGATCGGAATGGTCACGATTGCAATTAGTGTCAGCAATGGCGAAATCCAGAGCATCATGGCGATCGTTCCAACCACAGTCAGCAAACTGGTGATCATCTGGCTGAGCGTGTGCTGCAAGGACTGCGCCAAGTTGTCCAAGTCATTCGTAGTGCGCGACATAATCTCGCCGCGTTCTTGGCGGTCCAAGTACGAAAGCGGAAGCGAATTGAGTTGTTCTTCGACATCGTTTCGCAGACCGGCAACCATTCGCTGCACCAAAGTCGTGGCCAAAACGCCCTGCAACCACATGAACAGCGATGAGACCAAGTAGAGCAAGGTGACCAGCGCCAGCACCGTCCCCAGTGCGCCCATGTCGATTCCGTGCCCGGGTCGCAGATCCAATGACCCAACCAGTTGAGCTAGCTGCTCGTTTCCTTGCGCCTTCAGGCTCGCGACAGCCTCAGCCTTGGTCATCGTTTCGGGGAACATGCTCGAAACGAAGCCGTTGAAGATCAAGTCGGTGGCATGGCCGAGGATTTTTGGCCCGATCACCGACAAAGTCACACCGATCACACCGAAAGCGACCAGCGACCAGATCATCAATTGATCGCGCATCAGCCGCGCCAGCACCCGGCGAAAGGTGAGCTTGAAATTAGCGGCCTTCTGCGGTTTCTGCCCCGCGCCGTGGAAACTCATTGCGCCTCCTTGGCCGAAAGCTGGGAAAGTACGATCTGGCGGTAGACACTGCATTCAGTCATCAGCGTCTCGTGTGTGCCCGTGCCGACGACTTCGCCTTCATCGAGCACCACAATCCGGTCAGCATGGCGCACCGTGCTGATCCGCTGCGCCACGATAATCACCGAGACATTGGCGGTTACTTCAGCAAGCGCTGACCTGAGTTTGGCGTCAGTGGCGTAGTCCAACGCCGAGAAGGAATCGTCAAACAAGTAGATCCGCGGTTGCTTGACGATCGCGCGTGCAATGGCCAAGCGCTGGCGCTGCCCACCGGAGAAATTCGACCCGCCCTGACTGACTAGCGCGTTCAGTCCATCGGGCAGGGCCCGCACGAAATCCTCGGCCTGTGCGATTCGCAAGGCATCCCAAAGTTCTTCGTCGGTGGCTTGCTCGCGACCCAAACGCAGGTTGCTAGCGATCGTCCCGCTAAATAGGAGCGCCTTCTGCGGCACCAAACCGATCGCCTGCCACACATCGGCCGGACGCAGTTCGCGCACATCGTGCCCGTCGATCAGCACTCGTCCAGCAGTGACATCGAACAGTCGAGAAACCAGTCCAAGGACAGTCGTTTTGCCGCTGCCAGTCGAACCGACGATTGCCGTCGTCTCCCCCGGGTTCGCCACCATCGAGACGCCCGAAACCACTGACTGTTCGGCTCCCGGATAGGCGAACGAAGCTGCCTGGATCTCGACTCGGCCTTCAGTCAGGTCCACCGGCGTTGCCGAGGGGGTTAGGTCAATCGCCGGCTCGGTGTCTAGCACTTCGGTGATTCGCTCTGCCGAAACTTCCGAGCGGGGCCACAACATGAACATGAACGTCGCCATCATTACGGCCATTAGCGTTTGAATCAGGTACTGCTGAAACGCAGTGAGCTGACCGATCTGCAGGTCGCCCGAGCCGATCCGGCCAGCACCCCACCACAGGGCCAGAACCACTGAGAGGTTCATGATTCCCATCAGCAGCGGAAAGAACAAAGCCATCATTCGCCCCGCCGAAACCGCGACTTGGCGGTTCAACTCGTTGGCTTCACCGAACCGCTCGGCTTCAAAGTCTTCGCGGACGAAGGCGCGCACCACCCGAACACCGGTGATCTGCTCACGCATCACTTGGTTGAGCGTGTCTAAACGAGTCTGCATCACCCGAAATAGCGGCCGCATCCGCCAAATAATCAGACCGAGCGAAATCACCAACACCGGCAGCACAATCAGGAAAACCCCAGAAAGCGGCACGTCTTCTCGCAGCGCCATCACCAAGCCGCCAATGCCGGTGATCGGCGCAGAAAC
>JAPXRA010000187.1:0-3880 GCA_033813795.1 Aeromicrobium sp.
CGACTTCGCTTCGCCTCGGACTGCCGCACGAGGCCGTCGAGGAGATGGAAATCTTCACCGGCGGCGGCGAGTTCGTCCTCGCGAGGGCCGACAACGAGCACGCGCAACTTTTTGACGCTTTCGCCAACTCCTATGGCAGTCTCGGCTACGCCGTTCGGCTCAAGATCCGCCTAGAACCGGCCGCTAGGCAAGTTCACTTGCGGCATGTGCGGTTCACCAGCATTGAGCCGTTGCTGTTGGCGATCGAGGAAGTTGCCGCAACCGGGGCCTATGACGCCCAGCAGGTCGACGCGATCGACGGAGTGGCGTTTAGCCCAAGCGAGTTCTACTTGACCCTGGCTCGATTCGAAAACTCCGTCCAGCCAGCCAGCAATTACACCGGCCAGAAGATCTATTACCGCTCGATCCAGCAGCGCCAGAGCGATGTGTTGACCATGAATGACTACCTCTGGCGTTGGGACACCGACTGGTTTTGGTGCTCGGCCGCGTTCGGTGCCCAGAACCCGATCGTGCGATGTCTTTGGCCGCGGCGCTTCCGGCGCAGCGACGTCTACCACCGGCTTGTCGGGTTAGACGCCAAGCTCGGGCTGAGCCGGCTGCTTGACCGCGCAAAGGCAGTCCCTGGGCGTGAACGGGTTATCCAAGATGTCGAAGTCCCGCTGGAAAAATTGCCAGAGTTTTTGTCCTGGTTTGACCGGGTAGTGGGTATGCGTCCGATCTGGCTGTGTCCGCTGCGAACCAAGAAGCACTGGCCGACCTATGGGCTCGAGCCGGGCCGAATCTATGTGAACGTGGGGTTCTGGGGAACCGTCGTGGTGCTGAGCGGTACGGCCGCCGGTGCGGTGAACCAACAAATCGAAGCCAGGGTGCGCGAACTTGGCGGCCACAAGTCGTTGTACTCCGAATCCTTCTACGACCGCGACACTTTCGACTCGATTTACGACACGGCCGGGCTGGACCAAATCAGAAAACAATATGACCCAACCTCAACGCTAGAAACTCTTTTTGAGAAGGCGGTTCGGAATTCATGAGTATTGCCACCGAACAGAAAATGACCATTGCCACCGCACTTTCCACGCTGCTTAGAGAGGACTTTGCGCTGCGGTTCGACGCCTACGACGGCAGTTCGGCCGGCCCCGCCGATGCGCCGATCGGGCTGCGACTGCTCAACGAGCGTGGCCTTTCGTACTTGCTGACCGCCCCTGGTGATTTGGGGTTCGCTCGCGCCTACGTGGCTGGGGACCTGCAGTTGGTGGGAGTCCCCGAAGGCGATCCTTACGAGGCGATGAAACTGCTGCTCAACCAAGTTCAGTTCAAGATGCCGCCGGCGGCCCAGACCGTCCGGCTGCTGCGGAGTTTGGGTTTGTCTTCGCTAGTGCCGCCGACCCCGCCGAGCGAGGAACACTTGCCGAAGTGGCGCCGGGCGGTTGAGGGCGTGCGGCACAGCCGTGAGCGAGACGCCGAAGCCATTGGGCACCATTACGACGTCTCCAACCGGTTCTATGAACTGGTGCTCGGCCCTTCGATGACCTACACCTGCGCGGTCTTCCCAACTGGATCTGCCCCTTTGGAACAAGCGCAAGAGGAGAAGTACGACCTCATTTGCCGCAAACTCAACTTGCAACGCGGTGATCGACTGCTCGATCTGGGTTGCGGTTGGGGCACGATGGTGCGCTTCGCCGCCAAGCACTACGGAGCCAGAGCCCTCGGCGTCACCCTTTCGGCCGAACAGGCGGTGTGGGCCAGGACGCAAATTGAGGATGAAGGGCTAAGCACCCTGGCCGAAGTCCGCTACAGCGACTATCGCGACGTGCCCGAAGGTGACTTCAACGCCATCAGTTCAATCGGGCTGACCGAACACATCGGGGTGAAAAACTATCCCGCCTACTTCGAGTTTGCGCTGAGCAAACTACAGCCCGGCGGCCGGATGCTCAACCACTGCATCACTAGGCCCGACAACCGATCGCGAGCGCTGGCCGGGCAGTTCATCGACCGTTATGTCTTCCCCGATGGTGAGCTCGCCGGCGCCGGCACCATCGTCACGGCCATGCAAGACGCAGGGTTCGAAGTGCGGCATTTGGAGAACTTGCGCGAACACTACGGGCTGACCTTGGCAGCGTGGTGCGAGAATCTGGTGAACCATTGGGACGAGGCGTTGGCTGAAGTGTCGATCGGTCGCGCGCGAGTCTGGGGCCTGTACATGGCCGGTTCCCGGCTGGCGTTCGAGCGAAACGAAATCGAACTACACCACGTTCTGGGGGTAAAGACGGCGTCCAACGGCGATGCGAACTACGACTTGAGAGTTGACTTTTGATGCGGATTGCCACTTGGAACGTTAACTCGATCCGGACCAGAATTGACCGAGTCGCCGGGTGGCTTGACCGACACGATGTCGACGTGTTGGCGATCCAAGAGACCAAGTGCCGCGAAGATCAGTTCCCCGGTGATGCGTTGACCGCGCGTGGCTACGAGTACGCCCATTTTGGGATCAACCAGTGGAACGGGGTGGCGGTGATTTCGCGGGTTGGGCTGAGCGATGTCGACCGGTCGTTCGCCACCGATCAGCCCACCTATGAGGACGTCTTAGAACCGCGTGCCGTCGGCGCGACCTGTGGCGGAATCCGGATGTGGAGCTTGTATGTGCCAAACGGCCGCGAACTGGACCACGCCCACTACGCCTACAAACTCGACTGGCTGGCCCGCTTGCGTGCTGCAAGCCAACAGTGGTTGGCCGATGAACCGGAGGCGCAGATCGCATTGACCGGTGACTGGAATGTGGCGCCAACCGATGACGATGTCTGGGATCCGGCTGTGTTCGAAGGCAAGACGCACACCTCAGCACCAGAACGGGCAGCCTTCAACGCGGTGGTTGATGCCGGTTACGCCGACCTAGTGCGCCCGTTCACTCCCGGTCCCGGCGTGTACACCTATTGGGACTACCAGCGACTCCGTTTCCCTAAGCGCGAAGGGATGCGGATCGATTTCCTACTCGGTTCACCTGAGTTGGCCAAGCGAGTCGACGGTGCGTGGATTGACCGTGAAGAGCGCAAGGGCAAGGGTGCCAGCGATCACGCGCCGGTGGTCGTTGATTTGAAGTGAGGAACCGCTCAGTTCGAATCGCGGTTCCGGCGGGCTTCCTGCACGCCAAGTTTCACTAGCAAGAACGGCACGAACAAGCTGGCGATTGCGGCGGCGAACCAGACGATTACCGAGGCCGCGATCCAAGTGCTGATCCCGACGATCGTGATTGAGTCACCGATCAGGCTGGCCAAGATCAACGCAACCAAAGTGGACACGATGCCGACGCCGCCAAGGAAAGCGTCAGCATTTCGACGGATCACCTTGAACACGAACGGCGTCAAGATCGCTTGGGCGAGCGCGAAGATCACGACTGCAAGGACGAAGCCAGAAGGTGACACCGTCATATTTTTCAAGAAAGCGGTGGCCACCAGCACTCCGATGGCGGCCGAAATCAAGTTCACGGCGGTACGAATCAGAAGTCGGATCATGTTCTGACTCTAGACCCGATCATTACGCGTCGGTCGGAACCTAGGCGCTACTCCGATTCGTCGACGGTGAGTTCGCCGCGCTCGACCTGCCCGGTGCGAAACGCTGCCCGCCCAACCATGTGCGCCGAGACCGGGGCGGTCAGCAACTGGAACAGCGCCACCACCAAGATCAGCGTCAGGTCACTAATGCTGTCCAAGCGCAGGGCCAAACCAGCCAGAATAAGCAGCAGGCCGAGAGTTTGCGACTTGGTGGCTGCGTGCATCCGAGTGAGCACATCAGGGAATCGGACGACTCCGACGGCAGCGACGAAGGCGAAACCGGCACCGAGAATCAGCAGCGTGCCAGAAGCGATGTCGCGGGCTAGTTCAAA
>JAPXRA010000188.1:0-3861 GCA_033813795.1 Aeromicrobium sp.
CTCCAGCCAGGTTGCCTCATCGGCGCTAATCGGCGGCTCGTCATCGACCGCAGCGACGGCATCCTCATCACTGACCGTATAACCCTCAATCGTGTTCGAACCCTGGATCGCTCGGGCAGTTGTTGTCCGGCGAAGGAGGCCGTTCCAGCGCTTGGGCGCCCGAAGGAACGCCGCGAGCGAAGCTCGAAAATCGTGGATCTCAAAGATCGCTTGTTGGTCCTCGAGATCTGGCTTTGGGGTGCTAAAAAGAGCTGCCATGTCCTTATGTCCTTTATTAAGTGCCAAACATACGGACAAAATGTCAGTTTGTCACTTAATAAGTGCCAAAGTTCGCCGGCTACCTCGGGCAAGGTGCAGAAAGCGGCAGACAAAGAGGACAGCGCCACCGTTTTTGGGTGGCGGAGCCTAAGCGCAAGCGAAGGGCTTAGGGGTTTACCCCGTGCGCCACGAAGGCAGCGAACGGATCAGTTGCCGCGCCGTCTGGCGTACGGACTTCAAGGTGCAAGTGCGGCCCGGTCACGTTTCCGGTCGAACCGGTCGCGCCGATTACGTCACCTGGCGCCAACTGCTGGCCGACCTGGACTTGAATCGAGCTTTGGTGGCAGTACCAGATTTCGGTGCCGTCAGCGAGTTTGATAACCGTCTTGTTGCCGTAAGCACCTTCGTAGCCGGTTGAGACCACGGTGCCTGCAGCCACCGAAACGATTGTCGAGCCAGAAGGTCCGGCAAAGTCCAAGCCAGTGTGTGCGCCACTGCTCCACAGTCCGCCGCCCTGACCGAAGCGGGCGGTCAACCGGTAACCAATGACTGGGATAACCCACTGGTTCTTGACGATTTCGTCCTGACGCTTTTGGGCCGAGCGCTGAATCGAGGCATTGTGCTGCGCGAGCGCTTTGGCCTTCTGTTGCGCCTGCAGCGGCTTTTGCACGGCCAATTCGCGGTCGTAGCTACGCGAGACGTCTACCGCGTTGGTGGCGTTCTTGGTGCCGACGTAGTTCTGCGCGAGCGCCGCGTCCTGACCGACGAGTGCACCGTTTGGCGAAAGCGCCAAGGAACCGACTGCGGCAACTACCATCGCGGCCGCCCCAGCAAGCGCGGTGAACCGGCCGCGAGCGGCCGAACGAGTCGCGGCCTTGACCCGGGCGCGCCGGGCGCCGGCGATTCGACCGGCCGGCAAGTCACCAACGGCGGGAAAAATGATCGTGTCTTCTGGTGCGGCTACCGGGTCAACGGCGGACTTGGCAACAGCAGCCTTGCGCCTACGACTCGGGGCCGATTCGACGTTGACCTTCTCGGCCTTAGCAACCGGCGCCGGAGCTTTTGCCCGGCGACCGCCGCTATAAGTCTGCGAACTCGGGCCTTCGGTGATGGCCGAAATGACGATGGTGGACTCTGAATCGGCGTCAACCGGCCGTGCGGCCCGACGTGATCCGACTGCTCGAGTTTCCGAAGTCGCGTCTGGGGTCGACTGACCGATCGCCGAGGAGCGATCGTCGTTCGCCATATGGGCGGACCTCCGGGTTAGACGTTCGGACTGGTCGATCTTAGTCCAAGAAGCAGGGGCAACCACAACCCATGTGAAAGTAAACCGTTATTTACCTCAACGTTCGCAGAGGAAATTCATATCACCCAAATGGCGAACTAGGTACGTGATCCAACTCACGTTTAGCCATCCGGCCAATAGGTAAGCCATCGGAGCGGGTAAAGTCACGAGGGCTTCGGCGTACCTAAAATCACAAATGTTTGCCGATGCCCCCACGAATCCAAACCACAAAGGACATCACCGTGGATCTGATGGAATACCAGGCGAAGGAACTCTTCGCCAAGCACAACGTTGCAACCACCCTCGGCACCGTGGTCACCACGGCCGAAGAGGCACGCGCAGCGGCCGAAGCAATCGGCGGCGTGACCGTCATCAAGGCTCAGGTCAAGGCCGGCGGCCGCGGCAAGGCCGGTGGCGTCAAGCTCGCCAAGACCCCTGACGAAGCCTTCGAGCACGCCTCGAACATCCTCGGCATGCAGATCAAGGGCTTGACGGTTGGCCGCGTACTGGTCACCCCGGCAACCCCGCCGCAGGAGGAGTACTACTTCAGCTTCCTGCTCGACCGCGCGAACCGCAACTACCTTTGCATCGCCTCGGTCGAGGGCGGCGTCGAGATCGAAGAGGTCGCCAAGACCAATCCCGACGCGGTCAAGAAGATCGCCATCGATCCGGGCGCTGGTGTTGACGAAGCCAAGGCACGCGCAATTGCGACCGAAGCCAAGTTCCCCGAAGCAGTCTTCGAGCAGGCCGTGGCGATGATCCAGTCGCTTTACACCGTGTTCGTCGAAGAAGACGCCACCCTCGTTGAGGTCAACCCGCTCGCGCGGCTCGAAGGCGACAAGCTCGAAGCCCTCGACGGCAAGGTCAGCCTCGACGAGAACGCCTCCGAGGTGCGTCACCCAGATCACGAGCAGTTCGAGATCAGCGAAGAAGCCGATCCACTCGAGGCCAAGGCCAAGGCACTCGGCTTGAACTACGTCAAGCTCGACGGCCAGGTCGGCATCATCGGCAACGGCGCAGGCCTTGTGATGAGCACGCTCGACGTGGTTGCCTACGCCGGCGAAAACCACGGCGGCGTCAAGCCGGCCAACTTCTTGGACATTGGCGGCGGCGCCAACGCCAAGGTGATGGCCGATGGCTTGGACGTCATCCTCGGTGACTCGCAGGTCAAGAGTGTGTTCGTGAACGTCTTCGGTGGCATCACCGCCTGTGACGAAGTCGCTAACGGCATCAAGGGAGCGCTGGAGATTCTCGGCGCTAACGCAACCAAGCCGCTCGTTGTCCGCCTTGATGGCAACAACGTCGAAGCCGGTCGCGAGATCCTCAACGAGCTGAACCACCCATTGGTCACGCTTGTAGACACCATGGACGGCGCGGCTGACAAAGCCGCCGAGCTGGCGAACGCCTGAGGAACGGAACGAACTGAAATGACGATCTACCTCAACAAGGACTCCAAGATCATCGTCCAGGGCATCACTGGCGGTATGGGTTCTAAGCACACTGATCTGATGCTGCAGGCCGGCTCGAACATCGTCGGCGGCGTCAACGCCCGCAAGGCTGGCACCACCGTCGAACTCAACGGCCAGGAGCTGCCCGTGTTCGGCTCGGTCGCTGAGGCAATGGCGGCAACCGGCGCCGATGTGTCGGTCGCCTTCGTGCCGCCGGCGTTCACCAAGGACGCGGTGATCGAAGCGATCGACGCCGAAATCGGCTTGCTCGTGGTGATCACCGAAGGCGTGCCGGTTCAGGACACTGCTGAGTTCTGGTCCTACGCCCAAGGCAAGAAGACCAGGATCATCGGTCCGAACTGCCCCGGCATCATCAGCCCGGGTGAATCGTTGGCGGGCATCACCCCGCACACGATCGCCGGCAAGGGCCCGATCGGCTTGGTTTCCAAGTCGGGCACCTTGACCTACCAGATGATGTACGAACTGCGCGATTACGGTTTCACCACGGCCATCGGCATCGGCGGCGACCCGATCATCGGCACCACTCACATCGACGCCCTCGAAGCGTTCGAGAACGATCCGGAAACCACCGCGATCGTGATGATTGGTGAAATCGGTGGCGACGCCGAAGAGCGCGCGGCCGAGTACATCAAGGCCCACGTGACCAAGCCGGTCGTCGGCTACGTTGCCGGCTTCACCGCACCTGAAGGCAAGACGATGGGCCACGCCGGCGCAATCGTCTCTGGCTCCTCGGGCACGGCACAGGCCAAGAAGGAAGCCCTCGAGGCGGCCGGAGTCAAGGTTGGCAAGACGCCTTCGGAGACGGCCGAACTCATGCGAGAGATCTTGGCTAACCTCTGAGTTAAACAG
>JAPXRA010000189.1:0-3860 GCA_033813795.1 Aeromicrobium sp.
GGCGCAAGCAGTTGGGCCGAGTTCACCGCCGAGCCGGCCGAGTTGGCATTCGACCGAGTCGAGTTCGCCACACCACTGTATGTGCTGTTCTCCTCGGGCACCACCGGACTGCCCAAACCCATCGTGCACGGCCACGGCGGAATCACCCTCGAACACCTCAAGGCCCTGAGCCTGCAAAGTGACCTCAGTCCGAGCGATCGGTTCTTCTGGTTCTCCACAACCGGCTGGATGATGTGGAACTACCTCGTTTCTGGGCTGGGCGTTGGCGCCACCGTCGTCATGTTCGACGGTAATCCGGCGGCCCCGGATCTGGGTGAACTTTGGCGCTTGGCCGCTGAACTCGAGGTCACCTACTTCGGCACGAGTGCGCCATTCCTGTTGCAGTGCCGCAAAGAAAACCAGCACCCGGCCCAAATCGCCGACCTGTCACGCCTGCGAGCGATCGGCTCGACTGGAGCGCCGCTGCCCGAGGCTGGCTTCCGGTGGGTCTATGACGAGTTCGCACCTACGGTCCAACTGTCCTCGGTCTCTGGCGGGACCGACCTGTGTGCCGCCTTCGTCGCCAGCGCACCGACCGTTCCGGTTTATGCCGGTGAGATCTCCTGTCGCGCTCTGGGCGCCGACGTGGACGCCTTCGACGAACAAGGCAAGTCCGTGGTCGGCTCACTTGGCGAACTGGTGATCAAACAGCCGATGCCGTCCATGCCGGTCGGCTTTTGGGGAGACGACGACGGCTCGCGCTACCGGGGAGCCTATTTCGACTACTTTCCTGGTGTCTGGCGCCACGGCGACTGGATCACCATCACCGACTACGGCTCGGCCACCATCACCGGCCGAAGCGACGCCACCCTCAACCGCGGCGGGGTGCGCCTGGGCACCTCGGAGTTCTATTCGGTGGTCGAGTCGCTGCCTCAGGTCGCCGACAGCATCGTGGTTCACCTCGAGGACGACGAAGGCGGAGCGGGCCGCCTGATTCTGTTCGTCGCGCTAACCGACGGTGAAGTCCTAGACGAGGCGTTGACCAAGGAGATTGCTGGTTTGCTGCGCAGCAAACTCTCACCGCGACATGTGCCCGACGAGATTCATCAAGTGCGCGCCATGCCGCGCACCCTGTCGGGTAAGAAACTCGAAGTGCCGGTCAAAAAGATCTTGCAGGGCACGCCCGCAGACCAAGCCGCCGCGAAAGGGTCACTACAAAACCCCGAAGCACTCGATGACTTCGAGAACTTCGGTAAGTAACCGGTTCAGACCAGCAGTTCGGCGATCTGAATCGTGTTCAGCGCCGCGCCCTTGCGCAGGTTGTCGCCAGTGACGAACAGCACCAGACCCTTATTGCCTTCAACCGACTGGTCTTGGCGGATCCGGCCGACGAAACTCGGGTCTTGACCGGCCGCATCCAGTGGGTTGGGCACGTCGGTGACCACAACGCCGGCAGCGGCCGAAAGGATTTCGGTCGCTTCAGCGGCGGTGATGTCGCGCTCGAACTCGGCGTGAATCGACAGCGAGTGACCGGTAAATACCGGCACCCGGACGCAGGTGCCCGCCACCCGAAGGTCGGGCAGGCCGAGAATCTTGCGCGACTCGTTGCGAAGTTTTTGCTCTTCGTCGGTCTCGTTCGAGCCGTCGTCGACGATCGAACCGGCCAACGCGACCACGTTGAACGCGATCGGCTTGACGTAGTTGACCGGCGCGGGGAACTCAACCGCGTGCCCATCGTGGGTCAGTTCGTCGGCGTGCTCGACCGTGGCGAGGGCCTGGCTGTGGAGTTCAGAAACTCCCGCAAGTCCCGAACCCGAAACCGCCTGATAGCTCGAAACGGTCAACTTCACCAAGCCAGCCGCGTCGTGCAGCGGCTTGATTACCGGCATCGCGGCCATCGTGGTGCAGTTCGGGTTGGCGATGATGCCGCGGCCGGCTGCCGAATCGCCAGCCGGGATCGCGTCGGGGTTGACTTCGCTGACCACCAGCGGGATCGCCGGATCCTTGCGCCATGCCGAAGAGTTGTCGATCACGGTGACGCCAGCTTCGGCGAACCGCGGGGCCTGCACCTTGCTCATCGTGGCGCCCGCACTGAACAGCGCAATGTCGAGCCCGGCCGGGTCGGCGGTGGCTGCGTCCTCGATCACGATCTCCTCGCCGCGGAACGGCAAGGTTTTTCCGGCCGAACGGCTGGACGCGAAAAAGCGCACCTGATCGGCGGGGAAGTTGCGCTCTTCGAGCAGTTTGCGCATGACAGCGCCGACCTGTCCGGTCGCGCCAACGACTCCGATGCTGGTCATCGGCCGGTCCCTCCGTAAACGACGGCTTCGGTCTCTTCCGAACCCAAACCAAATGCTTCATGGGCGGCGTTGACCGCCGCGTCCACCTGGTTCTCGGCGACAACCACCGAGATCCGAATTTCTGAGGTGGAGATCATTTCGATGTTCACGCCAGCGTTGGCAAGTGCCTCAAAGAACTGCGCGGTGATGCCCGGCTGCGACCGCATGCCCGCCCCAACGATCGAGACCTTGCCGACCGAGTCGTCGTACTGCAACCGTTCAAACCCGATCTTGTCCTGCAGTGCATCCAAAGCCGACATGGCGGCTTGGCCGTCAGAGCCGGGCAGCGTGAACGAAATGTCGGTCAGCGCCGTTGCGGCCGCCGATACGTTCTGCACGATCATGTCGATGTTGATTCGCGCGTCGCCTAGGGCGCGCAAGATCGCGGCGGCGTAACCGACCTTGTCCGGCACGCCGACTACCGTGATCTTGGCTTCGCTGCGATCGTGTGCGACTCCCGAGATGATGGCGTTTTCCATCGGCTTGCCTTCTTCCGTGTGCTTGCTGACGTCTTCGGCGGCAACCACCCAAGTACCGGTCTTCTCGCTGAACGAGGACCGAACGTGGATGGGCATTGAGTTTCGGCGGGCGTATTCCACGCACCGCAAGTGCAAAATCTTGGCGCCGTTCGCGGCCATTTCGAGCGTCTCCTCATACGAGATCGCCGGGATATGGCTGGCGCTTGGCACAATTCGCGGGTCGGCGGTGTAGATGCCGTCGACGTCGGTGTAGATCTCGCACACGTCCGCCTTCAACGCCGCTGCGAGGGCGACCGCCGTGGTGTCTGATCCACCACGACCAAGCGTGGTGATGTCTTTGGTGGTCTGCGAAACGCCCTGGAAGCCAGCGACAATCACGATCGCGCCATCGTCCAGCGCGGACTTGAGCCGACCGGGCGTGACGTCGATGATCTTGGCCTTGCCGTGAACGTCATCGGTGATCACGCCAGCCTGCGAACCAGTGAAACTGCGCGCCTCTTGGCCAAGCGTCTCGATCGCCATCGCCAGCAGTGCCATCGAGATCCGCTCACCGGCGGTCAACAACATGTCGAGTTCGCGGCCCGGAGGCAGCGGCGAAACTTGGTTAGCCAGATCGATCAGTTCGTCGGTGGTGTCGCCCATGGCCGAAACAACTACTACAACGTCATGGCCCGACTTCTTAGTCGCCACGATGCGTTGGGCGACTCGTTTGATGCTGGTGGCGTCGGCCACCGACGAGCCGCCGTACTTTTGCACGACGATGCCCATTGGACTTCCTTGCTCTGAAAAGTTTTCGCACGATTGGCGCCACTTTGCGCCTGGATCAGTCTACGCGAACCCCGTGGCAGCAGGTTTTCCCGTCCAGGCGACGGGATTTGAGGCTCAGCGCGCGCTGGTGCGGCCCTCGAATGCCCGGCTCAAGGTGATCTCGTCGGCATATTCCAAGTCGCCGCCAACGGGCAAGCCGCTGGCCAGCTTCGTCACAGTCAACCCAAGCGGCGTGAGCATCCGCATCAAGTAGGTCGCGGTCGCTTCGCCCTCGATGTTCGGGTCGGTCGCGATG
>JAPXRA010000190.1:0-3848 GCA_033813795.1 Aeromicrobium sp.
TGTCATCACTCATCGCTTCAAACCCTACTGCGCCCTTCGGCGGTAAACATGCAAGCATCCACCAACCTCCTCAACAGAACCAACTGCTTTGGCGACTGGACTATTCCGCGGCCAATGGCTCAACCAATTGTGGGCCGTTGTTCCGCACGTTATTCACCGCCGTCGATACCGGCCAAGCCGTAACTACTCCGGGGGTCGCAGCGCGTAACTCGGTCAATGCCGTTGGCCAGGGTTCCGCAGCCAGCCACCGATCGGTTTGCTCGGCCGAGACCAACAGCGGAGCCCGGTCGTGGATCATGGAGTCGGCTCCTTCGGCCGAGGTGGTCAAGATGGTGAACGTCAACAGCCATTGTTCGGCCGGGTCTTTCCAAAACTCGTAAAGCCCAGCTAGGGCCAACCCGGCTGGATCGCTGAGGAAGAACGGCTGCTTCGCGGGTGCTTTTTCACCTTCGGCGCCGACCGGTTGGTACCACTCGTAGTAGCCGTCGACCGGGATGATCGCCCGCCGCTTGGCGAAGGCCGAACGAAATGATGGCTTTTGCGCCACCGTCTCACTTCGGGCGTTGATCAGCCGGTTGCCGATCGAGGCGTCTTTGGCCCAACTTGGCACAAGTCCCCATTTTGCGGTGACCAGTTCGCGGTGGAAGTCACCATCGGTGTTTCGCCCCACGATGATTGGCGCACGCTTTGTCGGGGCGACGTTGTAGTCGGCGCCGGTATCTTCGAAAAGCTCACCCAACCGAGCTTCAAAATCATTGAGCAGGGCCGCCGAGGTCCTCGACGTCGCATAACGACCACACATGCAGCAATCGTAAGTCCGTTAATCCGGCTAGCTCCGCCACACCCGAGATGGCGGCGGAACTAGCCGGGTCAACCGGTGAGTGCGTCGAGCACCCAGGTCACGTCAGCCGAATCCGGCGGAAGCATCTCCATCCACACCCGAGGTGGTGGCGATTCAAACGTCCGGCGCAGCAGCACCGTGACCAAGTTCAGGGTTGGTTGGTCCAAGCGATCGCGGTCAGCCAAGACCGCGAACCGGCGACCAGCGAGTTGAGCGATCACCTCATCGCCGGGGAATACCGTTCGAAGCGCGGTGCTCACGTCGACCGCGAACAGCGCTTCTTGCAGACCGCGTTCGGCACTTCGAGGAAGCTCGACTACGACCAAGGCGTAACGGTCCGAGACTGTGGTGTCGTCTCTGACGGCCGCGCGATAGATGCCGTCGAGTCGGTGCCGAAGATGCGCCAAAGTCGACAACTGGGTAAGCGGGTCTTCACAAGAGGTATCCAGTTGCAGCATCTTGGAAGTTTCAGCCCAGGAAACCGCTACTGCGCGAACCATCGCAAACGACGGCTCTAGGCCACCAAAGGCCCGCTCCACGCGATCAAGCAGCTCGTGGAGCGGGACACCTCTTTGTGCCGCACTCGCTCCCACCTCGAGTGCGACATCAACAGCGTCGACCCGGCCGGCACGAACCGCTTCGTCAAGTTCAACGTAGGTGACTCCATAGGTGTCCAATTTCGTGCCTCCTTTCGCAGCGATCCGGGTCGAATCTGTTTTGCCGTCATCTAGAAGACGGGGTTGGGATCAGATCGTGACGCGGTTTGTCGAAGAAAAATGACCATCACGAACTAGGCCGTTTCGACCATCAGAACGGCAGACACGTCAGGCGCGGAGGCATAGACTTGGAACGGACCAGTTCGGCTCAAGGACCACTTGCGCCCTTACCTACAAAGCAAGGAGGAGAGATGTCGATCGATGCCTACTCCTCTGACTTCCAGGTCGAGGACGATCGCAGCGACGCCGATCTGATCAGCGCGGTTCGCGAGGGCGACACCGATGCCTACGGTTTGCTTTACAACCGACATCTAGTCGCCGCCGAACGCCTCTCGCGGCAGTTGCTGCGCGGACAGGACGCCGACGATCTCGTGGCCGAGGCCTTCACCAAAGTCCTGGTGACGATTCAAAACGGCGGCGGCCCGACCGAGTCATTCCGGGCCTACTTGTTGACGTCAATTCGCCGACTGCACGTCGACCGGATTAGGCACCTCACCCGCGAGCGTCCCTCTGACGACGAGTTTGAACTCGATGGCCGGGTCGATTTTGTCGATACTGCCGAACTTGGTTTCGAACGCACGACCACGGCCGAGGCTTTCTCCTCACTTCCTGAGCGGTGGCAGCTGGTGCTTTGGCATCTTGACGTCGAAGGACAAAAGCCAGCAGAAATCGCACCGCTGCTCGGCATGAGCCCCAATAGCGTCTCGGCTTTGGCATACCGCGCTCGCGAGGGCCTGCGTCAGGCTTATCTGCAAAAGCACCTCGTACCCACGACATCGACTGAATGCCAGTTCGCGATCGGCAATCTGGGTGCCTTCGTTCGCGGCGGGCTGTCTCGACGCGATTCGACGAAGGTACAAACTCACCTCGACGACTGTCGTTCGTGCATCGGCCTTTACCTCGAACTCCAGGAGTTCAACACTGGCTTGGCCGGCATTTTGGCGCCCGCGCTCTTGGGCACGGCCGCGTCTGGCTACTTGCAATCTGTCGGCACTGGGTTTGGCGCTGGCGGCCTGGGCGAACTGCTTCGTCCCGGCGGCGCCGGCGCTGGCGGTGGTTCGGCCTCTGGTTTGGTCGGGGCAATCAGCACGATGGGGCCAGCGGGCGTGGCGGTCGGCGCCGCAGCCAGCGTCGTGGTGATTACTGGCGCTGCTGCCCTCGTCAACGTTGAGCGCGAGAATCCGCCAGTTCCGCAGCCCGAACGAATTGCGGCTGGATCTACCCAGCAGCAAGCAACTAAGCCGAACTCGACGAGGCCAGATCCGCCTCTGGTCGGCCCGGTGACTGATCCGAAACTCTGGCAGGACCCGACGGTTCCGACGCCGGTGCCGACTGAATCGGCAACCGCGGCACCAACTGTGCCAGCGCCAGTTCCAACTGTTCCGGCGCCGACTCCGACCGCGATGCCGACCACGGCACCCACGACAGTGGTCACCACGGAACCGACGCCTGAGCCGACGGTCGAGCCAACAATTGAGCCGATCTCCGAGCCCACGACTGAGCCGACGACCGAACCGACCACTCAGCCCACGACTGAGCCAACGACGGAACCGACCACCGAGCCCACGACTGAGCCGACCACCGAGCCCACCACAGAGCCGACTACGACACCCACCACGGAACCGACGATCGGACCGGCACCAGATTCATCGGTTGCACCGACGGTCACGACCGGTCTTGCGATGGTTAACTTCGCCTTCAAGCCAGGACCAAACGCCGTAGGCGGCCAAGTGGTGGACGTAACGGTATCTTTCGACGGCGGCCTGCTGGCGCAAGCAGACTGGATCTTGACTGACAGCGCCGGCTGGACTTGCCAGAGTGAATTCTTGAGCAATCGGATCACCTGCAGTTCCACTGTTACTGCCAACGGAACAGTGCCGAACTTGCGAGTATTCACTCCGTTTACGCTCAGACCACATGGCAGTTACACGGTGAGCAGCGGCGGCAAGACGATTACCGGGTCGTTCGGCTGATCTGCTCGAGTTGCCCTGCGGCATGATTGGCCTATGACCGAGCCGACTCAACCGATTGATGCTGGGAACCGACTGGTGGATTTTGATGCGCCAACCCCGGCAGGCCGTGTCGTTGGCTCAGTTGACCTGCCCGGGTCGAAGTCGCAAACAAACCGAGCGCTGGTGTTGGCTGCGATCGCTGAAGCACCTTCGCGGATAAATCTGCCGCTCATAGCCCGCGACACCGATCTGATGGTCGCGGCCTTGGTTTCGCTCGGCGCCAAAATTTCTCGGCACGGCGATTGCCTAACGATCGAGCCAATTCAATTTGCCGAACGG
>JAPXRA010000191.1:0-3841 GCA_033813795.1 Aeromicrobium sp.
GGTCTCGACCCGCCAGAAAGAACCCACGCCCCAAGCCGCGTATTGCGCCGGTTTAGTGATGCGGTCGGTTGTTATCGAGGATGCCGAAACCACCTCGACCGTCAGCGCCACCTGCGCTGGCTCCAGTTGGCCAAGTGAACGCACATCGACGCCAGCTTTCACGACGACCAGATCGGGCACGCGATAGTCGCCTAATCCGACCCCAATGCCTAACTCGTGAAAGATCCGGCGCGAGTCAACCGACGCGCGAAGGATCTCGGCCAGTCGGTTCACCATTACCGCGTGAGCACCGGTCGGAGCCGGGCTCAACGCTGGAACTCCGTCAACGAGTTCCCAGCGTCGGCCATCGTCTGGCAAGTCAGCGATCGTCCACGGTTCGGCCGAACCCCACCGGTCAAGCAACTCCGACATGACGATCCTCCTCGCGCTTCCAGTTTGGCACGAGGAAACGACAACGGGCCATCATGGATTGGCGGCCCGATCGATTCAAGCCGCTAATCCCCAGCCACTGGTTCAGCCAGTGACAGCGCCTTGAGCCGCCGAACTGACGAGCTTGCGGTACTTTGCCAGCACACCCGTGGTGTACTTCGGCTCCAGCGGCTCCCAGCCCTCCTTACGGCGGGCGAGTTCGTCTTCGTCGATTTGCACGTCGAGGGTGCGGTTGGCTACGTCCAAGGTGATCGGGTCGCCGTCGCGCACGAACGCGATCGGGCCGCCGTCGACGGCCTCGGGCGCAACGTGGCCAACGCAAAGGCCAGTGGTGCCGCCGGAGAAACGACCATCGGTGAGCAGTAGGACGTCCTTGCCCAAGCCCGCGCCCTTGATCGCGCCGGTGATCGCCAGCATTTCGCGCATGCCCGGGCCGCCCTTGGGGCCTTCGTAACGGATCACGACCACGTCGTTGGCCACGATCGTGCCGTCTTCGAGCGCGTCCATCGCGGCACGTTCGCCGTCGAAGACCCGCGCGGTGCCGCTGAATACGTCCGAGTCGAATCCGGCGCTCTTGACGACAGCGCCTTCGGGGGCGAGCGAACCGTGCAAGATGGTCAGGCCGCCGGTCTTGTGGATCGGCTTGTCGAGCGGGCGAATGATGTCGCCGTCAAGGTCGAGTTCGATGTCGGCGAGGTTCTCGGCCATGGTCTTGCCGGTAACGGTCATGACATCGCCGTGCATCAGGCCGGCGTCAAGAAGCGCCTTCATCACGACCGGGATGCCGCCGACCTTGTCGACGTCGTTCATCACGTAACGGCCAAACGGCTTCAGATCGCCAAGGTGCGGGACCTTGTCGCCGACGCGGTTGAAGTCAGCCAGCGTCAGGTCCACTTCGGCTTCGCGGGCGATGGCGAGCAGGTGCAGCACCGCGTTGGTCGAGCCACCGAGCGCCATCACCACGGTGATCGCGTTCTCGAACGCTTCCTTCGTCAGAATCTGGCGGGCGGTGATGCCCTTGCGCAGCAGGTTGACGACCGCTTCGCCGGACTTGATCGCATAGTCATCGCGGCGCCGATCCGGCGCTGGCGGAGCAGCCGATCCGGGCAGGCTCATCCCCAGCGCTTCGGCGGCCGAGGCCATCGTGTTGGCGGTGTACATGCCGCCGCAGGCGCCCTCGCCCGGACAGATTGCGCGTTCAATCTTGTCGACTTCTTCGCGACTGATCAGGCCCTTGATGCAGGCACCGACCGCTTCGAAGGCGTCGATGATGGTGACGTCTTTGCCGTCGACGTTGCCCGGCATGATCGAGCCGGCGTAAAGGAACACGCTCGACAGGTCGAGGCGTGCGGCCGCCATCAGCATGCCCGGCAGGGACTTGTCGCAGCCGGCGAGCAGCACCGAACCGTCAAGGCGTTCGGCCATCATCACGGTTTCAACCGAGTCGGCGATGATCTCGCGGCTAACCAGCGAGAAGTGCATGCCTTCGTGGCCCATGCTGATGCCGTCAGAAACACTGATCGTGCCGAACTCGAGCGGGTAACCGCCGCCAGCGTGCACACCTTCTTTGACGGCCTTGGCGAGCCGGTCGAGCGAGAGGTTGCACGGGGTGATTTCGTTCCAACTCGACGCGACGCCGATCTGTGGCTTTACCCAGTCGTCGTCACCCATGCCGACCGCGCGCAGCATTCCGCGGGCGGCGGTCTTCTCGAGGCCGTCGGTCACGTCGCGGCTACGAGGCTTGATGTCGATTTCGTTCGGGTCGGGCGTTTCGGTCATGGGCATAGGTTACGACTCGGCCGGTCCGTTAGAAAAAGGGCACGAAGGCTAGCGCGATGAACCAGCTCACGAAGCTGCCGACGAGTACGTATTCGGCACCGGAGCCGTCGCCTTCATCGCGGTTGATTTCGGGGAATCGCAGGATGCCTTTTGCGGCCAAGATGGCCGCCACTCCGCCGATGTTTCCGCTGACGGCCAAGCCGAAGACGAGCACTCGCTCGAGCGGTCCGATCACTCGGCCGCCTTTTAGCCGGCGCTCTTGGGCGAGCAGTCCGCGCCCGACGTTGTCTAGGACCACGCGCACGATCGCGTTTGCCGGGCCCAACTGGAAAACCAAGACCGCGATCGCCAATGCGAAGGAGTCCAAGCCCACCCCGGCCAACGAAGGGAAGTCCAGGCTTTCGTACCAGTTGGCAATCGGCGGGTGACTTCGACTGATTTGCGGAGAGGCCACGACGGCTAGAACGGCCGCGATCGCCACCGCAACCATCGCCGGGACTCGCCATGAAGCAAGCGTGCGGGCGCTTGCCCACCACAGGCCTACGACGAAAACGAGCCAAGCCACCGCGATGCCGTAACCGAGGGCGTAGGTAGTGGCCAGAACCAATCCGGCCAGAGCGCAAACTTCGATCACGACTTGGATCGGCCGGTTGAATCGGTGCAGGTATTCGGCGAAACAGACAGCCAAAACAATTAGGGCCAGCAGTGCCATTAGTCGATCAACCTCAGCCCGTCGAGCACCGCGAGCGCCCCACTTCGCCGCAGCGACTGCGAAACCGCCGAGGCCGAGATTTGCTCGCGTTCAGCAAGCGCTGCCTGGCTGTCGCCTTCGAGCACCCCGAGCAGCAGGCGGTGCTGACGCGGGTTGAAATCGGTGACGAGTTGGTCACGGGTCATCAAGTAGGCGTTCACCACGCCCCCTTCGTGTAGCCACGTTCGCAGCCCGAGCAATCTGCTTTCGCGTCGTTTCGCTTCGTCGATCGCTGACCTAGCGTTCCACCAGGCTGGACCATCTTGAGTGAGACCGTATTCGCTGGCACCGACAACCTCATAACTCCCATTTCCGATGCCAAATCGGATGTCCATTCCTTCAGGCAGCGCCAGTCGGACGACCAAGGTAGCGGTCAGCGCTGACCGCAAGTCGGGATACATCGCTTGGCATTCGTCGGCGATGGTTGGCGCTAGTGGCTGGTTGGCCGCGAGGAGTTCGTTTGCGCGCTGCAGGGCCGCCAGCATCGACTCTTGGGCGTAGCTGCGCGAAGGGGCAGAGCGAGATCGGACTAAGTCGCCAATGACGGCCCAGCCTGAAGATTCACCTAGTGAAGCGATGCCCTTCACTTCCATGAAATGAAGAATAATGCTTCATTCGGGTTTTGTGAAGGTATTTGTTTCAGTGTCCGGCCAGTGGGGGTTCTTCGCTAACCAGCGGTTGACCGCCCCGTATCCGGCATCGAACAAGTTCTGGCGTTGTTCGGCGGTCAGGTCGAAGTCAGTCCAGCTCACGCCTTTTGGCTTGACAAAGATGCTGCGATTGGCCGAGGTCGGATCCGAAATGTGCCGCACCTGAGTCGAATCGACGGTAGTTCGGATCAGGTTGGTTAGCAACGAAACCGGGCCGGTCACCGGCTTGGCC
>JAPXRA010000192.1:0-3833 GCA_033813795.1 Aeromicrobium sp.
CCTGGCGAGATACAGGCCGTGTAAGTTTTGGCCGATCCACCCAGAAGTGGGCCTAAGTGCTCATAAGGTGTTGCTCTGCCCCCAACACGCTAGGTGTCAAGCAGCGCAGCAGGAGATGAACAGGGCCAATGCCAATCCATTACCGCGACCTTGCTGACAAAGTGACGCGACAAAAGATTCTTCGGCCAGATATTTATGGCCGGATCGACTTCGAAAATGTGCCCCATCGGTTCACCACCGACCCAGACGTCAAATCTGCCTTGCCGACTTGGGCGGCTCGGCGAGAACCATATTTAGCCAACGAGCCTCTGATGGAACTGATGCAAACAGCAACGATGCTCGGTGATGTAGTCGCGGACTCATACGCCGCGTTGCTGCCCACGTACGGAGTCCGGGGTCTGACCGAAATGCTGAAGCAGGCTTGTCGCGGAGGGGTCGATTCGGTACCGGACGCGCCAACGGAGTTGCGGGCATTCATTGCCGAGATGGAAGCAACCCCAGAGTGGGTCGATCTGGATTACATAGAACTAGGGGCGCAGCACGCTCGAGTCAGCGCAGCCTACTTGTCGCCGTTCATTATTCGCGGCGCTTTCATCGCTACCTTCTTGAACAGTTACTCAGCGTTGCCGATGACGATCACGGGTGCGCTATCGGGCACTCGGGCGGCGCATCGGGTCAACGACACGACGAGTTTCTTCTCGGTGACCACTCTGCCGGGGGCGTTGCAGCGCCACGGGGTTGGTTTTGAGTCAGCCGCAATGGTCCGGCTCATGCATTCGATAGTTCGGTACAACGCGCTGGTTCGATCCGATCTTTGGGACACCAGCGTTTACGGCATGCCGGTTCCGCAGGTCGACCAAATGCCGGCTGGGTTGATCAACATGTACATCGTCTCGGTGCTGGCGTTACGCCGCGGGCGCAGCGAGTTCAACGAGCGAGAAAAGGCCATGCTCGCCTTCACTCACTACCGCAACTTCCTTCTCGGGGTACCGGCCGAACTGCTACCGCAAACCCCGCGCGGCATCATCGACGTGTTTTATGCCCGCGCCGCAAGCCTGCGGGATGATTTCGACGACAAGTGTCGAGAACTGGTCACCTCCACGATGGCTGCCTACTTGCGCGCTGATCGGACTTGGTTTGATCGGGCAGCCGATCGAGTCGAAAAAGCATGGAGCACCGTGTTCGTGCTTGGCATAAACGGCGGCAATCGTAAAGCGGCCGAAGACATGGGGGTGCGCGTGAGCGCGGCTAACCTTGCGATCGTTGCTGGCTCGGCCCCATTTGTTCTGGGAAGGTTCATCTCTGCGGTCGTTGCTGAGGCGAACCCGAGAATCAGAGAGATGCTTGATCCGCACATCACTGCGGTAGTAGAGCGGCGACTGGCCACCGCTGGGCATCCGGAGTTCACCACTGATCCGCATACCTACCCGCAACGCGGCTGAGGAGGATCTCGGCCCGGTTCTGACACCGAACCTGTAGCAGAAACGACGCAAGGTCCGAACTCCGCAGATTTTCACCTGCTGAGTTCGGACCTTGCGTCTACTTGCGACCCCGACGGGACTCGAACCCGCGACCTCCGCCGTGACAGGGCGGCGCGCTAACCAACTGCGCCACGGGGCCTTAATGCGTGCGGCAGAACCGCGAACGCAAGCCTACCTGACCGGTCTGCGACTCACCAAAACGGGGTGGCTCAACCCTCGACGACCCACGGTTCGAGCGCAATCGTCAACGGATCCAGCTCGGCCAGTAAGTCGCTTGGGTGGCGGGCATCAACGCCCAAGGACGCGCCGACTTGTGCCCAGGCCTGGTCGGCCGACAAGTCCCGCAAGGTAACTGCGCCGTCTCGTTTGGCAAGACGTACCCCGGTGGAGTTCACCGCGAGTGGCACGTGGGCGTACACCGGCTGCGTCAACCCAAGGGCGTGACATAGGTAGGCCTGGGCCGCAGCCGCGTCCATCAGGTCGGCGCCTCGGACCACCTGATCGACTCCCTGTGCGCCGTCATCGACGACCACCGCGAGGTTGTAGGCGAAAGCGCCATCGCCGCGGCGCAGCACGAAGTCGTCGATGCTCGCGGTGATCGGGCCGCGGAGCAAGTCCTCGACCGTCCAAGTCTCTTCACTTGCACGCAATCGAATTGCTGGCGCGCGGACTTCGCGGCGCGCAGCGCGTTCACTAGGTGACAGGTTTCTACACGTCCGGGGATATGAGCCTTGGTGCCCGTGCGGCGCTTGGGTTGCCTCGGTGATCTCGCGTCTGGTGCAAAAACACTCGTAGGTCAACCCGGCCGAAGTCAGTCGCTCAAGTGCTGCGGCGTAGGAGTCGTGCCGGTCACTTTGGCGCACCACCGGCTGATCAGAGATGAGACCGAGCGCGGCCAAATCGAGCAATTGGCTCTGCTCGAACTCGGACCGACAGCGTTGCTGGTCCAGGTCCTCGATGCGGACGAGGAAATCACGGCCGCTCGACTTGGCGAAGAGCCAAGCCAACAGCGCAGTCCTGAGGTTGCCCAAGTGCAAGTCGCCCGAAGGCGACGGCGCGAACCGTCCCGCTGGCAACGGCTATCAGTCCTGCTTCGCCAGCGGCGACGGTCGATGCAGCCAACGCCAATGGACAACTAGTCCAAGCGCCGCGCCAGTGGAGTTCAAGATCATGTCGTACATGGTGTCGGGGTAGCCGCGCGAATGATACGTATTGGCGAGTTGGTCAGATCCCCATTCAGCGATCTCCCACAGGGAACCGATTCCCAGCCAAGCCAGCCAGGTGGCGAACAACAGCAGGAAAAGCGAGTCTGAATGGAACCGAGGCAAAGCGATCCGGGCAAGCGCGATCACGCTCACGAAAGAGAAAGTGAAGTGGGCGAAGTCGTCGTACCAGTGGATTCGGTCGTAAAAGTTAAGTCCCCAGCCGAGAACTGCGCCAAAAACCATTGTCATCAAACTGGCGATCACCAGCGGATCACGCAAGACCTGCCAAATCGCGATGCACGCGATCACACCGCCGAGCATCGTCAACCGGGTGAACGTGTCGGTGGCCGTGACGCCGACGGCGGTCGCACTCATGAAGGTGACCGCGGTGAAAGCGGCCACCGGCCACGGCAAGCGTTCGCTGGTGGTCGAGTTGCGTAATGAGAAGGTGAATTTTTCGACCATAACGCAAGCAAGTCTACGGCGTTTGCAAGTGCCGGCGATTCGGATGGAACCGGCCTCGGCCGATGCCGATGTTCAACAGTGCCGCCTGGCAAGCGCTGCGGCAGGAGTTTGCCCGTTCAAACCGTCGGGTTGTGGTTTAGTTTGCCGAATGCAACACGGCGTTAGAGACGTCGGCAAATCGGCGGTGAAGGCGCCAGAGTTCCTATGGCAGACGGTGAGCGAGTTTGAAGTCACGCATCCGGCTTTTCCGGTCCGGCAGTCTAGCGCTCGTTCGCCGCGCGGCCACAGATCTGTCTCCCGGCGATGGTTGGGCGTCGGTTGCCTTGCAGGAATCGATGAGCCGCGCGGCCCTCGTCGCAATTGGCGTTTGGCAGTTCGTCGTCCTGTGGGCTGCGGCAAGTTCAGCCATCAGTTTTGAAGACAAGACCCTGCTGCTGATCGCCCATTTGGCTTTGGTGGGGGCGTCGTATCTAACTTGGCTTGGCCGGTTCGCACCGAGCATATTGCTGATAGCGGCGTATCTGTTGGTAGTTCTGGACTGGCTGAAGTTGGACTCGGTTGAAGGGGCGCTGTTTTTCGCGGCGGTCTGGAGTACCAACGTCCTGGCGGCAGCCTCGGCCTTCGCGCTTGCTGGTCGAGCGGCGCTGCTCATTCCGATAGTGATGGCGTTTGTTCTGCCGCC
>JAPXRA010000193.1:0-3815 GCA_033813795.1 Aeromicrobium sp.
GGTGATGGCTGGCCTTGGCATGGACGCGATGATCATGTCCGGGGTGAACGAAGACCTGAAGAAGCGGGTTGGCTATTTGGCGTACTTCGTGTCCGGGCTCAAGGCGGTCACCTATCCACGAACCAAAGTGGAAATCACGATCGACGACGGCGAGCCACACAAGTTCAAGGCCCGAACCGTGGTTGTCGGCAACGTCGGCTTCCTGCAAGGCGGCATCCCACTGATTCCGGACGCACAGATCGACGACGGCCTGCTCGATGTAGTTGTGGTGGCCCCAAAGCGTTTCATCGGTTGGCTTTCGATCGTGGCCCGCGTGGTGTTGCGCCGACAGTCCAACGACGCTCGGCTCGCCCGCCTGAGCGGGCACAAGGTTCACGTCCGTGCCGAAAAAACCGTGCCAATGCAACTCGACGGAGATCCGGTCGGCGAAGGCCAAGAGATCACTGCGGTTGCCCAACCCGGTGTGGCTCTTGTGCGGGTGCCGGTGAGCCTGCCGCCGATCGTCTGAGCGGGCTAGGTTTCAGGCGCCTGGCACGATTGCCGAGATCACCGTGCCGTCGGCCCGTTTGCGGCCGCGCACCGGCGGCGGCGAACCCTCAACGACCGGCCCCTGACCGTCGATTGCGACGACCACCGGATCACCGGGCGCGACCGTGACGCAAGTGCCACGAACAGTGAAGGTCGGATTCACCAGTTTGCC
Organism: Aeromicrobium sp.; assembly: GCA_033813795.1. Taxonomy (GTDB): domain Bacteria; phylum Actinomycetota; class Actinomycetes; order Propionibacteriales; family Nocardioidaceae; genus Aeromicrobium. The sequence goes on from JAPXRA010000193.1 coordinate 701, forward strand.
CAGCACGTCTGGTTGTTGATCTTCAACCTGCAACTCGACTTCGTTGCGGCGAATCGTCACTCGCACGCGGGTGCCATGCACGGTCAGTCGATAACTCAGGCTCTGCCACTGCTCGGGCAACCTCGGGTCGATCGTGAACTGCCCCTGGTGGTCGCGGAAACCACCAAAACCGCACGCCAGCATGCTCCAGACTCCACCAGTGGATGCGACATGCACGCCATCGGCAGTGTTCTTGTGCCGGTCGGCGAGGTCCACGAACAGGGCGCCTAGGAAGTAGCGCAGCGCCAAGTCCTGGTAGCCAACTTCGGCGGCGATGATCGACTGGACGACAGCCGACAGAGTCGAATCGCCTGTGGTGATCGGATCGTAATACTCGAAGTTGGCGGTCTTTTGATCTGCGGTGAACTGATCGCCTTGCAAGAACAACGCCAATACGACGTCGGCCTGCTTGAGCACTTGGAAGCGGTAGATCACCAGTGGGTGGTAGTTCAGCAACAGTGGTCGCTTCGCGAGCGGCGTGTTGTCTAAGTCCCAAACTTCACGCTCAAGGAAGTGCTGGTCTTGCGGGTGAATACCGAGGTGTTCATCGAACGGAATCGCCATGTCTTGGGCGGCCCGCTCCCAGTTTTCGATCTCGCTTTCGTCGAGGTCGAGTCGGTGCAGCAGTTGCTCATAGACCAAGCCGTCTCGCTTGCCGACCTGGCGCACGGCGTAGGCCGCGGCGCGCAGGTTGAACCGAGCCATCACGTTGGTGAACAGGTTGTCGTTGACCACGGTGGTGTACTCGTCTGGCCCGGTGACGCCGTGAATGTGGAAGGTTCCGACCGCCTCGTCACGCCAGAATCCCAAGTCCACCCACATGCGGGCCGTTTCGACCAAGATGTCGATGCCCTCGCGAACTAGGAAATCTTCGTCTCCAGTAGCAAAAAAGTACTGGGTCAACGCATAGGAAACGTCCGCGTCGATGTGGTACTGCGCAGTGCCAGCGGCGTAGTAGGCAGACGCCTCCTCACCGTTGATAGTTCGCCACGGGAACAGCGCACCGGACTGGGAGAGTTCGCGCGCGCGTTGGCGCGCCGCGTCAAGCAGTCGGTAGCGAAAACGCAGCGCGTTTCGGGCGACCTCCGGACTGGTGTAGGTCAAGAACGGCAGCACATAGATTTCGGTATCCCAGAAGTAGTGCCCGCTGTATCCCGAACCAGTCAGACCCTTGGCTGGGATGCCGACGCCTTCGGCGCGGACGCTGGCTTGGGCAACCTGAAACAGGTTCCAGCGCACCGCCTGCTGGAGTTCTGCTTGGCCCTCGATCTCGACGTCCGAGCGCGCCCAGAAGTCGGCCAACCAGTTTCGTTGGTCTTCGTATTGCGCGGCCACCGAGGACTCGTGCACCCGATCGAGTGTCCGCCGACACCGGTCGATTAGTTCGCGGACCGGAACCCCGCGAGAGGTGTGGTACGAAACTAGTTTGGTCAACCGGATCGCTTTGCCCGGCTCGGCGTCGATCCGATAGGTCATCTTGGCCAAGTCGTCTTCGACTTGAACTCGTTTGGTGTAGGTGTTTTCGGTGTCGAGCAGGTGATCTGCGGCCACCGCCAGCGTCATTTCGCTGTCGGCACAGCGGTAGCCCAGAACGACCCGTCCCTGCGCCACATCGCCGGAACTGTGCCGTGGTTCGAGCACCCGCCGACCGATGGATTCGGACTTGCGTGGGTCGTGGCCTTCACCCATCGCCTTGGACCGAACGTGGTACTCGTCCTCACCGTCTTGACGGTTCAAAATCTGCGATGAAATCGCAACCGGCGCATAGTCGTCGAGCAGGGTCACTTCAAACTGCAGAATCGCCAGGTGGCGTTCAACGAACGAAACCATCCGACTCGTCACCACTCGCACGCGCTTGCCTGACGGGGTGCGCCACAAGATTTCACGCCGCAGGGTGCCTTCGCGAAAATCTAGGACCCGTTCGTACTCGACCAGATCGGCAAAGCTAATCAATAGCGGTTCGTCGTCGACGTAAAGCCGGATCACTTTGGCGTCGGGGGCGTTCACGATGGTTTGCCCAACCCGAGCGAAACCGAATGCCTCTTCGGCGTGCTGGATCGGCCAAGTCTCGTGAAAGCCGTTGATGAAGGTGCCGTGGGTGTGCGAATCGCGGCCTTCGGGCACGTTGCCGCGCATCCCGATGTATCCGTTGCCAACCGAAAGCAGAGTTTCGGTGACCCCAAGGTCTTCGTGGTCCGGGTAGGCCTCGATCAGTTTCCATTCGTCGACCAGCCAACGCGAGCGGTCGAGGAAGTCGTGGCCAAACGGCGCTTGATGTGAACTCATCGCAACTCCGCCAAGTCGGAAACGACGATGTCGGCGCCGTTCTCACGCAGTACGGCGGCGTCGATTTCGCGAGCCACACCAACAACTAGGCCGAACCCGCCGGCCGCCCCAGCTTGAACACCGGAGACCGCATCTTCAAGCACCACGGCCCGCGCCGGCAAGACGCCGAGCCGGTTGGCCGCGGCCAGATAAGTGTCTGGCGCTGGCTTGCCCGCGATCCCTTCGGCTGCGGCCACCTCACCGTCAACGATTAGTTCGAACCGGTCCAAGATTCCAGCCGCAGCCAAGACCTGCTTGGCATTTTTCGAACTGGATACCACCGCTTGGCGAACGCCCCGGTCAGTAAGGTCTTCAACCAGCGCGACTGAGCCGGCGAACGCGTCCACCCCGTGGCTCAAAAGTTCGTTGAAGTAGCCGTTCTTCCGGTTGCCTAGACCGCAGACCGTTTCGGCATGCGGCGGGTCGCTTGGCTCGCCGTAGGGCAGCTCAATTTGGCGCGATCGCAAGAACGACTCGACACCGTCGTAACGTGGCCGCCCGTCAACGTAGGCCAAATAGTCCGCATCGGTGTACGGCTCGCTTTGCCCAAGGTCGGCTAGAACTTCGGCAAATAGTTGCGACCAAGCGCGCATATGAATCGCAGCGGTGTCGGTAAGCACCCCGTCGAGATCGAATAGAGCCGCATCGAAGTTGGTCCAGTCCACAACTCTCACCCTAGATCCAACTCGTGACAATGCGGTGAATTCTGGGTGTCAACGGATGGTGACCTGGCGGCTGCTTAGTTCGCGAC
>JAPXRA010000194.1:0-3753 GCA_033813795.1 Aeromicrobium sp.
GGGTTATGTAGGCCTCCCACTTGCCCAAGAAGCAGTCAGCCGGGGTCTTTCGATCCGCGGTTACGACGTCTCGGACCGAGTCGTCGACGGGTTGAACGCCGGTAAGTCCCACGTAGATGATCTGTCCGATGCCGATATCCAGGTCATGCTCGACGGCGGTTTTGCTGCCTCCACCTCGGCCGAAGTAATCGCTGAAGCCGACGTGGTCGTGATTTGTGTGCCGACACCGCTGACCACTGAAGGCGGCCCAGACTTGGCCTACGTCGAGTCGGCGGCCGAAACTATCGCGGCGAACTTGCGTCCGGGGCAGACCGTCATTTTGGAATCGACCACCTACCCGGGCACCACCGACGAAATCGTCCAGCCGATCTTGGAAAAGAACGGCCTGAAGGTCGGCACCGATTTCTTTTTGGCGTTCAGCCCCGAGCGAATCGACCCGGGCAACGAGGTTTACGGCGTGCGCAACACGCCTAAGGTCGTCGGCGGCACCACCAGCGAGTGCACCGCCAAGGCCGTCGCGTTCTACGCCCGGTTCATCGACACCGTGGTTGAGTCAAAGGGCACACGCGAAGCCGAAATGACCAAACTGCTGGAGAACACTTACCGGCACATCAACATCGCCTTGGTCAACGAGATGGCCCAGTTCTGCCACGACCTCGACATCGACCTGTGGGACGTAATCAACTGCGCCGCCACCAAGCCGTTTGGCTTCCAGGCCTTCTACCCAGGTCCGGGCGTCGGCGGCCACTGCATCCCGATTGACCCGAACTACCTGTCGTTTAGGGTCCGCTCCAGCTTGGGCTACCCGTTCCAGTTCGTCGAGTTGGCGCAAACGATCAACCACCGGATGCCTAACTACGTGGTAGACCGGATCGCCGATTTGCTCAACGACGAGGGTAAGCCGCTGCGCGGTTCGACGATCTTGCTACTTGGCGTGACCTACAAGCCAAACATCGCCGACCAGCGTGAGTCGCCGGCGATTCCGTTGGCGAAGCTTCTTCGCGACAAGGGCGCGAACCTAGTCTTTGCCGACCCGCTGGTCACCGAGTGGACCCCCGGCGGCGAAGCGGTGACTCCAGCGGACGACTTGGCCGAGGCCTTGGCCACAGCCGACGTCAGCGTGCTCTTGCAGAACCACTCTTCGTGGAACGCAGATGAATTGGCCACCGGGGCCCGAGTCTTCTTCGACACTCGTGGAATCACTACGGTCGATTCTGCTGCGCGCCTGTGACTTCGGCAGTAAAAGTGGTGGACCCTGCAGAGAAAAAGCCGAAGGTCGCCGGAGGATTTCGCCCAGATATTGAGGGCCTTCGAGCAATCGCCATCGGCTCTGTCCTGATCTATCACGCCGGGCTGCCGTGGATGACCGGCGGTTTCATCGGCGTCGACATCTTCTTTGTCCTCTCTGGCTTCTTGATCACCTCGCTGATCGTGCGCGAGGTTTCTAGAAACGGTCGACTCAGCCTTTCGACGTTTTGGGCAAGACGCGCCAAGCGACTCTTGCCCGCAAGCGCCCTGGTGTTGGTGTTCAGCTCGTTCGTCACCTACTTCTTCTTGCCAACAACCGACCACAAGTCATTTGGCGGCGACATCATTTCTGCGGCCATATATCTGGTCAACTGGCGACTGGCAGACCGTGAAGTCGACTATCTGGCCGAAAACGTCGGCATGTCGCCGGTGCAGCATTACTGGTCGCTCGCGGTCGAAGAACAGTTCTATGTGGTTTGGCCGCTGCTAATCGCCCTAGTGGTTCTAGTTTTTGCCAAGCGCTGGCTGCGCGCCTCGGTGTTCGTAATGATCGCCTTGTCGGCGTCATCGTTCGTTTGGGCGATCTACGCCTCGACCCACACTCCGGCAACTGCGTTCTTCGTCTCGACCACTCGCGTTTGGGAACTGGGGGTTGGCGCCCTGCTCGCGGTGACGATCCACCGTTTGGCCAAGTTACCCAAGAACTGGCTGGCTATTATCGGCTGGCTAGGCCTGGCCAGCATTCTCGCCGGCCTTTTCCTAATCAACGGCGAAATGCGCTGGCCAGCGTGGGCCACCTTGGCGCCCACCTTGGGCACCGCGGCCCTGATCTTGGCCGGCACCAACTCCTCAGGTTGGGGACCTAGCCGGTTCTTGGCGGTAAAGCCAGCCGTCTGGCTCGGCGGCCTGTCCTATTCGCTGTACCTGTGGCACTGGCCGTTCCTGATCGCCGGCCAAGGCGTGATCGACGACTTCCGGATCCGCCACGGCATCGCCTTGACGGTCTTGTCGTTTATCCCGGCCTGGCTTAGTTACAAGTACGTCGAAAACCCGATCCGCCACGGTGCGAAGTTCAAAATCAACTCCAACGCGCTTCGGCTCGGCGCGGCCATGTCGGCGATTTCTGCGCTCGCTGGCGTGGTGCTGATCGCCTCGGTGAACCTAAATTCACCGACGAAGTCTGCCGACCCGGCCGACGTGGCCGGCGCTGCGGCGCTGCTTGAACCGGCTACGGCTAAGACCGCCTGGTCACAAATCAAGTCGGTCAAGCAAATGACTCCGGTGCCGCTGGAGGCAACCACTGACATTCCGGTGATCTACACCGACAAGCGCACCTGCACGGTCGAGCAGGATGAAACCGTCCTGCGCGAATGCGATTACGGCGACCTGAACGGCACCAAAACCCTCGCCGTTGTAGGCGACTCGAAAGTCCTGCAATGGCTTGACGTGATCAACCTGATCGCAGCGGACTCCGGCTGGCGAGTCATTGCGATGAGCAAGTCGGCTTGCGCATTCGGCGACTACCGCCGCGTCGACAAGAAGGGTGAAGCGGCCAACTGCCAAACCTGGGGCAAGAAGGTACTTGACCGGCTGGTGGATCTTGGACAACCCGGCCCCGACCGGCGATGTGTTCGAGTGTGTCGCCGACAGCCTCGAGGACTTGCCTGCCTGCAGTTTCGAGAAGTCCGCCGGGATCAAGCGGTCGGCCGCCCCGACTCAACGAGCGGCGCAGAAGCTGGCTCCGAAGGTCGGGATTGTTGACCTAACCGACGTGGTCTGCCCCGAAGCCGACAGTTGCGCCTCGGTAATCGGCGACGTGCTCGTTTGGCGCCAAGGCTCACACATCACCAACACCTACGCGAAGTCGGCTCGACCACAATTGGCCGCTGCGCTTTACCAGAGCACAAACGGTGCTTTCGGTGAGCCCTTGCCTAAGTGATTCATGTCCAGCTCAACTGGCGTCATCACTGCCGAGTCGCCGCAGCGAACGCTGCCCAAACGCCATCGTCCTGAGATCGAGGGTGTCCGGGCGCTCGCGGCGTTGCTGGTGGCGTCGTACCACCTTTGGTAGGGCCGGGTTTCTGGCGGCGTAGACGTCTTCTTTGTCATGTCAGGGTTCTTGATCACCACGACCTTGTTTGGCCAGTTGGACCGGTCCGGTCGAGTGCAACCGTGGACGTTCTTCGCCCGACTGTTGGTTCGGCTGTTGCCCGCGGCGCTGACCGTCTTGCTGGCCGTGGTCGTAGTTACCCGTTGGGCACTGCCAGAGTCGATGTGGGGTCAGACGGCTCGCGAGTCGATCGCAAGTTCGCTCTACGCCCAGAACTGGTATCTGGCATTGACCTCAACGGATTATTTGGGCGAGTTTGAAGAAAAGACTCCAGTCCAGCACTTTTGGGCAATGTCAGTGCAGGGTCAGTTCTACTTCGCCTGGTTCTTCGTTTTTGCGCTAATCGCAATCTTGGTGTCACGAACCAGCAAACGCCCAACCACGATCGCTGGCAC
>JAPXRA010000195.1:0-3738 GCA_033813795.1 Aeromicrobium sp.
ACCGATGCCGGCTGCTCGCTGGCGATTTGTCGGGCCGTCTTGCCGTTCTCGTAGGCAGCCAAGCCGGGATCGGCCGGCAGTAAAGTGTCGGCAGGCTCGCCCAACAGATTCGTCACGGGTCCTACTTTCGGTGGGTGTGCGCGATGTAGACGTCGCAGGGCGCGTGTGCGGCGACATCGCGAGCGATGCTGCCAAGGATTCGGCCGAGGCCTTGCACTCGTTTGTTGCCAACGACGATTACGTCGGCGTTCAGTGCTTCGGCGGCCTTCACCAGCGCGTCCGCGGGGTTGCCCTCAATTGGGGCGTACTCCACTTCCAAGTCGGGGAACTCGCGACGGATATCTACGAAAACGTCGCGGGCCACTTCCTCGGCGATCTGTTCGCTGCTGACCAAGATTTCGTCCGAACCGACGTTCACCTGTTCGGCTTCGAAGCTGCCAAATGCCGAAAGCACGTGCAGTTTCGCGCCCAACGCGGATGCCAACTGCGCGGCCGTGCGCGCGGCCGCAGCGGCGGTCGGCGACTGATCTACCCCGGTAACTACGATCTTGGACATTCTTCCCCCTGCTGATTTGGCGGCCTGCGGGCCGCGTCTTGAAATTTAGTGCGTTCCAGCGCTGCGCAGATTCTGGCAGGCCTCGACGACACGCGCGGCCATTCCGGCCTCTGCTGCCTTGCCCCAGGCGCGCGGGTCGTACTGCTTCTTGTTGCCGACTTCGCCATCGACCTTGAGCACGCCGTCATAGTTCTGGAACATGTGGGCCGCGGCCGGACGGGTGAACGCGTACTGGGTGTCGGTATCTACGTTCATCTTCACTACGCCGTAGTCAACGGCGGCGCTGATTTCTTCGGGCAGCGAACCGGAACCACCGTGGAAGACGAAGTCGAAAGCCCGATCCTTGCCGAACTTGGCCGCAACTGCTTCCTGGGCGGCCTTGAGCACTTCGGGACGCAACTTCACGTTGCCCGGCTTGTAGACGCCGTGCACGTTGCCGAAAGTCAGTGCGGTCAAGTAGCGACCGTTCTCGCCTAGGCCAAGCGCCTCGATGGTGGCGATGGCGTCTTCGGGCGAGGTGTAGAGCTTGTCGTTGATCTCGGCTTCGACGCCGTCCTCTTCGCCGCCGACAACACCGATTTCGACCTCGAGAATGATCTTGGCCGCGTGTGCCTTGGCTAGCAGGTCCTTGGCGATTTCGAGGTTTTCTGCCAGCGGCACGGCCGAACCGTCCCACATGTGCGACTGGAACAGCGGCAGTTCGCCGTTCTTGACCCGCTCGGCCGAAACGGCCAACAGCGGACGAACGAAACCGTCGAGTTTGTCCTTGGGGCAGTGGTCGGTGTGCAGGGCAACGTTGATCGGGTAGTTCTCGGCTACTTCGTGGGCGTAGGCGGCGAACGCCAACGAGCCAGAAACCATGTCCTTGACCGTGGGGCCGGAGAAGTACTCGGCGCCGCCGGTGGAAACCTGAATAATGCCGTCGCTGCCGGCCTCAGCGAAGCCGGCCAAGGCCGCATTTAGGGTTTGCGAAGAAGAGACGTTGATCGCCGGGTAGGCGAACGACTCGTTCTTGGCCTTGTCGAGCATCTCGGCATAGACCTCGGGAGTGGCGACGGGCATGGATCCTCCTGGAGCAAACGGCTGTCAGGGTCAGTATTCCACCGGCAGGTTGGTGGCATGTTCGCGGATCCAGGAGTGCATCGCGATGGCCGCGGCAGCGCCGGCGTTGATTGAGCGAGTTGAGCCGAATTGAGCGATCGCGACCATCTTGGAACACAGGGCAGCCGCCTCTGGGGTCAAGCCGGGCCCTTCTTGGCCGAAAACCAGTACGGCTGAGGCCGGCAGGCTGGTTGACTCAATCCCGACAGCGCCAGGCAGGTTGTCGATCCCGACCACTTCGACTTCGGCTTCGCGAGCCCATTGACCAAAGTCCGCAACGGTCTCATGGTGGTGCACGTGGACATAGCGGTCAGTGACCATTGCGCCGCGACGATTCCAGCGGCGCTTGCCGATGATGTGGACGCCGGCTGCGTTGAACGCGTTGGCAGTACGCACGATCGAGCCGATATTGAAGTCATGTTGCCAGTTTTCGATCGCAACATGGAACGCATGTCGGCTCTTGTCTAAGTCGGCCACGATCGCTTCTACCGTCCAGTAGCGGTAGCGGTCGATCACATTTCTGGTGTCGCCTTCAGCGAGCAGTTCGGGGTCGTAGCGCGGGTCGTCTGGCAGCGGGCCCGGCCACGGTCCGACGGTCATGCGACTCCGTAACGATTGCGGTATTCATGAACCGCCGTCAGGTGTTCGCTGTGCAGTCCGGTTTCTTCTAGGTATTCAATGATGTGGTCGAAGGTGACGATCGAGAGCACTTTGAGGCCGAAGTCGCGCTCCACCTCTTGGATGGCTGAGAGTTCGCCGTTGCCGCGCTCGCGCCGATCGACCGCGACGATCACCGAAGCGACGGTGGCGTCGACGCGAGATACCAAACCCATCACTTCGCGGATTGCAGTGCCTGCGGTGATCACGTCGTCGATCACCAGCAACCGGCCGTGCGGCGCTGCCCCGACGAACAAGCCACCCTCACCGTGATCCTTGGCTTCCTTGCGGTTGAAGCACCAGGCGACATCGCGGCCGTGGTTTTCGTCGAGTTTGACGGCGGTGGCTGCCGCAAGCGGGATGCCCTTGTAAGCCGGGCCGAACAGGACGTCGAATTCTAGGTCGGCCGCGACAATCGCGTCGGCGTAGAACCCACCCAAGGCCGAAAGCCGGGCGCCGGTGTCGAACGCACCGGCATTGAAAAAGTAGGGCGAGGTTCGACCGGACTTCAAGGTGAAGGATCCGAACTTCAAAACCTGGTGTTCGAGAGCAAATTCGATGAACCGGCGCTGGTAATCGTGCACGCGACCAGCCTAGGGGTCAGCTTTGACGATCTTCTCAACGGTCGAGTCAAGCACCGCGACCGCGACATTTCGGTCGTCGGTGGCGAACACTTCAGCGCAGGTGACCAAAGTGGCCTTGGCCTTGGTCGGCTCCTTGCCTTCGGAATCTGGATCCGGCACCGGCCAAAGCGGCCAACTCGTGGTGAACGGGACGCGGGTTTCGTCGCCGTTTTGTTGCAACACATAGGTGTAGATGTGGGTTCGGGTTTCGACGACAACTTCGTCGCCCTTGCGCAACTTCAGGAAGTTGCGAAATGGCTCGCCGTGGGTCACCCGGTGTCCGGAAAGCACGAGGTTTCCGATCTGGCCAGGTTCGGCACCGTTCTCGTAACGTCCGACCCCACGCGACAGGGTTTGCGGGTCGTCGCCGTTGAGGACAGGCACCTCAAAGTCCGAGCCGAACCGGGGAATCCGCAGCAGTGCGATCCCTTCCTTGGGGACTCGGCCGTACTTCCAGTCTTCGATTACCGATGCGGCGATCTTCTTGTGCAGGGCCTTGGACACTGTGTTTGTCCCCCAGTACTGCCAACCGGCCCAGCCCAAGATTCCGACGCCAAGGAGCAGCATCAAGAGTCCGGCAACCAATAGAACTCGAGACCGCTTAGCCGCCTTGGCTTGTGAACGCATGAGGTAATTGTGCCCATTTGGGCAAGTGGTTCAACGGCCGGGATTTTTTTGATGAAAGATTCAACCGAATTTGTACCACCGCTTGGATTCTGGTTGTACGATTATCCTGCAGGTTTGATGAGCCTTGAGCCGTTGGATCCGCCGTCGACCCGCCGTTTCACCCCCCCCGAGAAC
>JAPXRA010000196.1:0-3734 GCA_033813795.1 Aeromicrobium sp.
GTCAACCGCAGCCAAGCGATCCCCTTCTCACCGGACTCCAATAGGTAGAGCCGCTTACCGCCGACTTCGGTGGAGAAGCCGCCGACTTCGCCCACGGCCTCGGTGCAGCCGTCGAACCAGTCGCGGTGGTGTTCGGCGAGCCAATGGGCGCCGAGCACTCCCCCAGCCTCTTCATCGGCGGTAAACACCAAGGTGATCGGCCGGTCCGGGATGCGACCGCTGCGTTGGCGTTCGCGCACCACCGCGAGCAAGATCGCATCGAAATCCTTCATGTCGACCGCGCCGCGGCCAACGATGTAGTCGTCGACCACTTCGGCGGCGAACGGGTCGACGGACCAGTCGGCTGCCGCGGCGGGAACAACGTCAAGATGTCCGTGGATTACCAAGCCCGGGCGGGACGAATTCTGATTTCCCCAGCGCGCAAGCACGCTGGCACGCTTTGATTCAGACTCCACAATGACCGCTTCGATGCCGACTTCGGCAAGGGAAGCGGCGACATACTCGGCCGCTAGCCGCTCGCCGGGGCCACTATCGTCACCGAAATTGGAGGTGTCGATCCGAATCAGATCGCGACAAAGGTCGACTACTTCGCTGTGTGCTGGCAGGCCCATGACTCCACCCTAGGCGAGCGGTCTAGATTCGACTCATGGCTGATCTGGACCTGACGTCAACAATGCCCTTCGAATCGGTGGCAGAGGTGAAAACCAAACTCGCCGCCGTCGGCTATTTGGCGTCCGACGCGGTCGCCACCACCGTGTACTTGGCGAGCAAACTGGGCAAGCCGCTTCTTGTTGAAGGTCCGGCCGGCGTCGGCAAGACCGAACTGTCCCGCGCGGTCGCCCAAGCGTGCGGCGCCGACTTGATTCGGCTGCAGTGCTACGAAGGCGTCGACGAATCGCGGGCGATCTATGAGTGGAACCACGCCAAGCAATTGCTGCGGATTTCGGCCGGTCAAGACGAGACCTGGGCCGAAGCCAAATCGGACATCTTTTCCGAGGAGTTCTTGCTGCCCCGGCCCTTGCTGTCGGCGATCCGCAACCGGAACCCGACAGTTCTGCTGATCGATGAGACGGACAAGGCCGACGTCGAGATCGAAGGGTTGCTGCTGGAGGTGCTGGGCGACTTCCAGATCACAATTCCAGAGCTCGGCACCGTCACCGCCACGCGGCGCCCCTTTGTGGTGCTCACCTCAAATGCCACTCGCGAACTAAGTGAGGCGCTACGGCGCCGTTGCCTGTTCTTGAACATCGAGTTCCCGACCCCAGAACTCGAAGCCGAAATCGTGGCGCTAAAGGTGCCCGACCTGGATTCTTCCTTAACGGCAGCCGTCGTTGAAGTGGTGAACGCGCTACGAAACATGCCGCTACGAAAAGCACCGTCGATTTCCGAAACCATCGACTGGGCGAGGACCTTGGTGGCGCTCGGCGCCGACGCCCTCTCCGAGGAAGTAGTCGCCGAGAGTCTTGGGGTAATTCTCAAGCACGCCGACGACATCGAAAAGGCGCGCACCAAACTCGACTTGGCCGAAGTCTTGTCATGACCACTCCCCCGTCGCAGGTCGTCGCGACACGGTTGGTCGAGTTCGTCGAAGCGTTGCGCTCAAAGGGCATAAATGCCGGTCCGAGCGAGTCGATTGACGCCGCCAAAGTCATTGACGTGCTCGGCCTGGGCGACCGGGAGTTACTCCGCGAAGGCCTCGCGGCAGCGCTGGTTCGCCGCGGCGGCCAGCGCGATGTGTTCGATCAGACCTTCGACCTGTTCTTCCCAGCCGCAGTGGGCACGCCTGAGGCCGCCCGCACGATGGATGAGGTTTCGGGCGCGGCCGAGATCCGCGAACTCTTGCTACTGGCCTTGGCCGAACGGGACCTACGCGCGCTAACCCAGATCGCCGAGATCGCAGTCGATTTCCTCGGCCAAGTTGGCCAAGAAGGAACCGACACGGCCGGCTGGTCTGGTTACCAAACGATCGATCGACTGCAGCCGCGCACGCTGATCGCCGCTGCACTGGCGATGCAAGGCGGTGGTTCTGGTGGCGGACATGGATTAGGCACTCAGTTCACCGATCGGCTCGCCCGCGATGAAATCCGCCAGGCCGTGGCCGCATTCGAAGATCTGGTGGCGGCAGAGGCGAGGCGGCGTTCGGCCGAATTGCGGGGCCGCGATCTGGTGACTCGCCACGCGGTTCGAACCGGGCGCGAACAGATCGACTTTCTAAGCGCTAACCGCCAACAGTTGGAAGAACTTCGTCGTTCGGTTCAACCCTTGGCGAGGGTTTTGGCCACCCGATTGTCGGCGCGGCGTCGGCGCCGGCGTCGCGGCCAGATCGACATGCGCCGTACCTTGAGGAAGGCAATGGGCACCGGTGGTGTGCCGCTTAGACCGGTCTACGCCAAGCCGCGCGCGACTCGGCCCGAGTTGGTGCTGCTGTGTGACGTGTCGGGTTCGGTGGCAGGCTTCTCGAGTTTCACGATGCTGCTGGTTCAGGCGCTGAGCGCTCAGTTCAGCAAGGTTCGCGTTTTCGCATTCGTCAACGCAATGGCCGAAGTTACCGACATTGTGCGCGATGGCGCAGTCAGCGGCGGTGAGGACATCGAACCGCGGATTCGCAACGAAGCCAAGATCACCAAATGGCACACCAGCAGCGACTACGGCGAGGCGTTCTTGGACTTTCAAGAAGTGTTCCTCGGCGCGATTGGACCAAGAACGTCGGTACTCATTTTGGGCGATGCGCGCAATAACAACCAAAACCCGCGGTTCGCTGCCCTGCACGAAATCGCTGGGCGGGCAAGGCGTGCCTACTGGCTGAATCCGGAAAACAGTTCGCGTTGGGGCTTGGGCGATTCGGTGGCGACCGAGTATGCCGAAATCGTGGAAATGCACGAATGTTCAAATGCCGATCAGTTGACTCACTTCGTGACACGATTGCTTCCAGTTTGAGCCACTACCTAGGAGTTGCTGTGCGAAAAGTTGTCTTCCGCGTATTCGGTCTGGCCTTCGTTGGCTTGCTGCTCGCAACTTCGTTGAGCGCTTGCGGAAAGTCCGACGACTCCCCCGGCGCTCAGCCTTCTCCGTCGGCACTGCCGACGCCGTTCAAAGGCCTGCCTGAAGGTGCTGAGCCGCCACAAGACGTGAGTGCCGGGGTTATCGCCGGAGACGAAGAAGGCAAGATCTGGGTTGTTACTTACGGCAGTAGCACTAACCCAGCGGTGGTCCATGAAGTTTCGGCCGAAGGACAAAAGGTCACGGTTCACGTTTCGGCCGAGGACGGCAAGATCGCCACGATGGACTTCATGCCGACCACTTCGACGTTCACCCTGCCCGAATCGGTCGACCGGGCCAAGCCGGTCACGTTCGACCTTGGTGACTTCGGCCAGTTGAAGCTCGATTCCCTCGAGCCGGGCACTGCTGAATGGTTCATTCCCGGCGAGTGAGTGGCTCCAAACTCGACCCGTTGAGGCCGCGGCGGCTTTCAGATCGCAACGTTTTGATCGTTGGGGCCTCGTCTGGCATTGCCGCCGAGGCCGCGGTTTTGCTCGGACGCCAAGGCAATCAGATTGGCCTGGTCGCCCGACGCTCCGACAAGTTGCAGCAGGTGGCCGGTGCGGTGACCAGTGCCGGCGGCGTGGCGCGAACGTGGGCCGCCGACGCCACCGACCCAGCCGAAATGGCCGAAGTGGTCATAGACGCCGTGCACGAGTTTGGCCGACTTGATGTCGTTTGGACCAATGCCGGCC
>JAPXRA010000197.1:0-3681 GCA_033813795.1 Aeromicrobium sp.
CCACTGGTCGGCTTGCCGAATTTGTCGCCGGGCCCGGGCGTGCGGCTGTGGGCCAAACTCGAGGACCGCAACCCGACCGGCTCGATCAAGGACCGAGCGGCACTGTCGATGATCGAGGCCGCCGAGGCTGATGGCACCCTCACCCCCGGAGCGACGATCCTCGAACCGACCAGCGGCAACACCGGCATCTCGCTGGCGATGGTGGCGCGACAGCGCGGCTACAAGCTGATCTGCGTCATGCCGGAGAACACCTCGATCGAACGGCGCCAACTGTTGACCATGTGGGGCGCCGAAATCATCAGCTCCTCGGCCGTCGGTGGCTCGAACGAAGCGGTGCGAGTGGCCAAGGATCTGGCCGCAAAAAACCCCGACTGGGTGATGCTCTACCAGTACGGCAATCCGGCCAACGCCGCCGCGCATTACCGCGGCACCGCGCCCGAGATCTTCGCTGACCTTCCCGAAATCACTCACTTCGTTGGCGGGCTCGGCACCACCGGCACGCTGATGGGGGTGAGTCGATTCTTCCGCGAGCACAAGCCCGGCGTGAAGATCGTCGCGGCCGAACCGCGTTATGGCGAACTGGTTTATGGCCTGCGAAACCTCGACGAAGGTTTTGTGCCGGAGTTATACGACGAAACGCTAATCGACTCGCGGTTCTCGGTTGGGCCGCGTGACGCGGTGCGTCGAGTTCGCGAACTGATCGATCACGAAGGCATCTTCGCGGGCATTTCCACCGGCGCGATTTTGCACGCCGCGCTCGGCCAGGCGGCCAAATGTGTCAAGGCCGAAGTGGCCGCCGACATTTGTTTTGTGATCGCCGATGGCGGCTGGAAGTACCTGTCTACCGGCGCCTACGAAGGCACTATCGACGAGGCCGAGGACCGGCTCGAAGGGCAGTTGTGGGCCTAAGGTTCTCAACTTGCCCACCGAGGCGTTAGCCTTCGATTCGTGAGCGACATCGTTGTCTTCTCCGGAAGTGCGCACCGGAAATTGGCCGAAGAGATCTGCGGCAATCTTGGAATCTCGCTGTCCCCGTCGGACACCTCGCGATTTAGCAATGACTGCCTGCAAGTCCAACTGATGGCGAACTGTCGCCAACGCGACGTCTACATCGTCCAGCCGCTCGTGCCGCCGACTCAGGACCACTTGATGGAACTGTTGTTGATGGTCGATGCGGCCAGAGGCGCTTCGGCGTCGTCGGTGACCGTGGTGATCCCGCACTACGCCTATGCGCGCTCGGACAAAAAAGATGCTTCGCGGATCTCGATCGGCGGCAAACTCGTGGCCGACATGCTCGCCACCGCCGGGGTGAACCGGGTGGTCACGATGACGTTGCACGCCCCGCAGGTTCACGGCTTCTTCAACGTGCCGGTCGACCATTTGACCGCGCTGGGCGAACTCGCCGACCACTACCGCGAACAAGACTTGAGCAACGCGGTCGTCGTCTCGCCCGACTTCGGCAACGCCAAGACTGCATCGCAGTTCGCCCGCCTACTTGGCCTGCCGGTGGCCGCGGGCAGCAAGCAGCGAAAAGCCGACGACAAGGTCGTAATCGACACGATCGTTGGTGATGTGGCCGGCAAACGAGCGATCGTGCTAGATGACGAAATCGCCACCGGCGGCTCGATCATCGAACTGATGGAAAAGTTGGCCGAGTACGGCGTGGTGGAAGCTTCGGTGGCCTGCACCCACGGTTTGTTCGCCGGTAAGGCGGTCGAACGACTTCGCGACCACCCGATGATCAGTGAGGTGGTCACCACCGACACCGTTCCGCGCCCAGCCAACTGGCCGGAGTTGAAGGTGCGTTCGGTGGCGCCTCTGTTCGCCGAAGCGATCGCCCGGATTCACGCTGGCGAATCGGTCTCGAGCCTGTTTGACGGGGTCGATCCGACCCACGCGCCCCCGCAGCCCAAACTGCCGCTGTAGCCGCTGAGCTCAGCGGTTCTTTTGGGCGGCGATCACGCGCCGATACCAGTCGAAGGAGTCCTTGGGGATGCGTTGCCCGGTGGCGTAGTCGACAAAGGTCAGCCCGAACCGCTGTGAGTAGCCTTCAGCCCATTCGAAGTTGTCCATGAACGACCAGTGGAAGTAGCCACGCACGTCCACTCCAGCGGCCATGGCGTCCAGTAGCGCGCCAAGGTGTGCTTCGGTGTAGTCGATTCGGCGCTGGTCGCGCACCCGGCCGTCGGTGCCAGGCGTCTCGTTGAATGCACCGCCGTTTTCGGTGATGTAGATCGGCGGCAGCTTGTCGCCGTAGCGCTCCTTTAGCCCGACCAGCATTTTGGTGAAACCGTCGGGGATGATCGGCCAACCGAAGTCGTTCTTCTCAAAACCGGTCGGTTCGACATCAAGATCAAACGGCAGCTCCGAACCGGGTGCCGGCGCACCAACGAACGTCGGGTTGTAGGAGTTGACTCCCAAGAAGTCGATCGGTGTGCTGATAGCGGCCAAGTCGCCGTCTTGAATGTCAGGGTCGATGAACCCGGCCAGCGGCCACTCGCCCTTGAGGATCGGGTCGAGGAACACCCAGTTGTAGATCAAGTCGAACAGGTCGGCCGCACCTTTGGCCTCGGCCGAGTCGTCGATTGGGCGAACCTCGCAGTGGTTGTTTGCGATGCCGACCTCTTTCGCGCCGGCGGCTCTAAGTGCCTTGACTGACTCGCCGTGCGCGAGCAACTGATGCCAAGCGACGGTCAGCGCGTCAAAGCCGAGCGCTTTGCCCGGCGCGTGCACGCCGATGCCGTGGCCGAGCAAAGTGAACACGACCATTTCGTTGAGGGTGAACCAGCGAGTTACTCGGTCCGAAAGCCGTTCGCCAACGAGTCGTGAGTATTCAGCGAACCGGCCAACGATGTGGCGGTTCTGCCAGCCGCCGTTCGCCTCCAGTGCCAGTGGCGAATCCCAGTGGAATACCGTCGCGCTCGGTTCGATGCCGTGCTCGAGCATGGAGTCGACGAGGCGGTCATAGAAGTCCAGGCCGCGCGGTTCAACAGCGATTCCATCTGGCTGGATCCGGGGCCACGAAATCGAGAACCGATAGGCGTCCACGCCCAAGTCGGCCATCAGGTTGAAGTCCTCGCGATAGCGGTGGAAATGGTCGCACGCCACATCGCCGGTGTCGCCGTTCAAGGTCTTGCCCGCAGTGTGGCTGAACTCGTCCCAGATCGACTTGCCGCGGCCGTCGGCGTCGACGCCACCTTCGATTTGGTAGGAGGCTGTCGAAACGCCCCAAACGAATTCGGGACCGAATGCGCCAGAAAGTTTGGCCGAGACTTCATGGATTTGGCTCATACCGAAATCCTGCACCGAACCTCGGGCACTGTGCCACGACTTCGGTGCGAACTTCATCGAAAGTTCGTCGATTGCCGCTTGCGGAATCAAAAATGACCAAAATCACCCGCGGTGCGTTTCGGGTTCGGCGGCCGCGCTGTTTACCCTTCTGGGTGTGAGTGACGCAGCAATCGGCATCTTCGACTCCGGCTTCGGTGGGCTTACCGTCGCGCGGGCGGTGCTCGATCAGTTGCCGCATGAGCCGATCATCTACCTTGGCGATACCGCCCGTCAGCCCTACGGACCAAAACCGATCTCGCAGGTTCGCCAGTACGCCCTCGAATGCCTTGACCATCTAGTCGACCAAGACGTCAAAGCGTTGGTGATCGCCTGTAATTCCGCCAGCGCGGC
>JAPXRA010000198.1:0-3661 GCA_033813795.1 Aeromicrobium sp.
CCGGCCGCATCATCGCCGCCTTCGCAGATCAGTTGCCGCAAGAACAGCGGGTTCCCGATGCCCTTGCCGAACTTGGTCAACTGGCCAAGACTCCCGAGGCGAACATCATCAAGTTGCCGAACGTTTCGGCATCCGTTCCCCAGTTGAAGGCAGCGATTGCCGAGCTCCAAGCACAGGGCTATGCGCTGCCCGACTACCCAGACAACGCCCAGACCCCAGCCGAAGTCGACGCCAAGGCGCGCTACGACAAGGTCAAGGGCAGCGCGGTGAACCCGGTTCTGCGTGAGGGTAACTCCGATCGCCGTGCGCCGGCCTCGGTGAAGAACTACGCCCGCAAGAATCCCCACTCAATGGGCGCTTGGAGCCCAGACTCCAAGACCAAGGTCGCCACGATGGGCGAGCACGATTTCAAGAGCAACGAGAAGTCGGTGGTGCTGGCGGCTGACGACACCCTCAAGATCGTGTTTGAGGCCGCCGACGGCACCACGACGGTGCTCAAGGAATCGTTGCCGGTACTGGCCGGTGAAGTAATCGACGCCACCGTGATGGAGGCGGCGCAACTGCAGGCCTTCTTGCTGCGCTCGATCGCCGAAGCCAAAGATTCCGGCGTGCTGTTCAGCGTCCACCTCAAGGCCACCATGATGAAGGTCTCGGACCCGATCATCTTCGGTCACGTAGTCAAGGCGTTCTTCGCGCCGGTGTTCGCCCAATACGGCGACGACCTAGCCGCGGCTGGCCTGTCGGCGAACGACGGTCTTGCTGCCGTTCTGGCCGGTCTGACTGAGCTGCCCAACGGCGCCGAAATCAAAGCCGCCTTCGACGCCGCCTTGGCCGACGGACCGGCACTGGCAATGGTCGATTCTGACCGTGGAATCACCAACCTGCACGTGCCCAGCGACGTGATCGTTGATGCCTCGATGCCGGCGATGATCCGCACCTCGGGCCACATGTGGGGCCCCGACGGTCAGGAAGCCGACACGCTCGCGGTGCTGCCAGACAGTTCTTACGCCAGCGTCTACCAGACCGTTATCGACGATTGCCGCAAGAACGGCGCCCTTGACCCGGCGACCATGGGTTCGGTGCCGAACGTCGGTTTGATGGCGCAAGCCGCCGAAGAATATGGCAGCCACGACAAGACGTTCCAAATCGCCGAAGCCGGCACCGTGCGGATTCTCAACGCAGCCGGTGAGGTCGTGCTGGAGCACGACGTCGAAGCCCACGACATTTGGCGCGCCTGCCAGACCAAGGACGTCCCGATCCAAGACTGGGTCAAACTCGCGGTCACCCGCGCCCGCGCCACCGGTTCGCCGGCGGTGTTCTGGCTCGACGAGACTCGCGCACACGACGCCAACCTGATCGCCAAGGTGAACACCTACTTGGCCGAGCACGACACTGATGGCTTGGAGATTCAGATCCTTGCCCCAGCGCTGGCTACCGCCTACTCGCTGGAGCGGATTCGTCGCGGTGAAGACACGATCAGCGTCACCGGCAACGTGTTGCGCGACTACTTGACCGACTTGTTCCCGATCTTGGAACTGGGCACCAGCGCCAAGATGCTCTCTGTGGTTCCGTTGATCGCCGGCGGCGGTCTGTTCGAGACCGGCGCAGGTGGTTCGGCGCCAAAGCACGTCCAGCAGCTGGTCAAGGAAAACTACCTGCGCTGGGACTCGCTGGGTGAGTTCTTCGCGTTGGTGCCGAGCCTGGAGCAGTACGCCACGCTCACCGGCAACGCCAAGGCTCAGGTGCTGGCCGACGCGCTCGATCGCGCCACCGGCACTTTCTTGGACGAGAACCGGTCGCCGGGGCGCAAGCTCGGCACGATCGACAACCGCGGTTCGCACTTCTACCTCGCGCTCTACTGGGCCCAGGAACTCGCAGCCCAGACCGAGGACGCCGAGTTGGCCCAAGCCTTTGCACCGTTGGCTCAGAAGTTGGCGGCCGCCGAAACGGCGATTGTCGACGAACTGTTGGCGGTCCAAGGCAGCCCGGTAGACATCGGTGGCTACTTCCAGCCCGACCCAGTCAAGGCCGCGGCGGTGATGCGTCCGAGCGCCACCTTCAACGAGGCGCTCGCTTCATTTTGAAGTCGGCGTAGTTCTGCTGCCGTAGAACTGCACCACTACTAAACCGATAACAAACGCGATGGTCGGCACCCACAGGGTGTCGGCCATCGCGTCCGAAAAGGGCTTGGCGAGTTCGGCGGGCAGGGTCGCCACTTCACCGGTTTGGGTGGCCGCGGCATCAAGCCCCGGGATCCGAGCGGCCAACCGCGCCGAAATTGCCGCGGCGATTGCTGCAGAGCCTAGGACCGCACCCACTTGGCGAACCGAGTTGTAAACCCCAGAACCGGCACCGGCTAGCTGAACCGGCAGTTTGCGCGTCGCAGTCGCGGCCAACGGCGCCCACAGGAACGAGTTGCCAAAACCGAACCCAGCCAAGCCCACCCACAGCAGCCAGATCGGGGTGTCGACGTCGATTGCTAGGTGCAAGAACGTCAATACGACTGCGGCCATGCCAAAGCCGATGCTGGCCAATGTTCGCGGTGACACGTGGTCGGTGAACTTACCGACGATCGGGGCCATCACCACGCTCATCACCGCCATCGGCACGAACAATAGGCCCGCTTCCAGCGGACTCATGCCTCGCACCACCTGGGCCCAAAGCATGAACGGGAACGCCATCGCCGTGATCGAGAACGAAACGCACGCGATGGCGAGGCTAGAAATGGTGAACGAGGAGTTCGCGAAGATCTGCAAGGGAAGTAGCGGTTCGTTTGAGTTGACCTTCTGCCACCAGAAGAAGACCGCGAACACGAGCAGGCCGGCCGCGATCAACAACGGCACACTGACGAAGCCGGTGATCGTGCCCCAGTCGTAGGTTTCGCCCTCCTGAATGCCGAACACCAGCAGGAACATCGCCAAGGCGCTCAGACCAACTCCGAGCCAGTCGAAGGCGTGCGGATGGGTGGTGAGTGAGGGCACTAGCTTGACCGCAAGGACGAAGCCGATGACGCCCACCGGCACGTTGATGAAGAAGATCCACTCCCAACCGGCGTACTGGATCAGCAGGCCGCCAAGGACCGGGCCGACAAGTGTGGCCACGCCAGCAGTCGCACCCCACAGCGCCATCGCCTTGCCGCGCCGGTCGGGAGCAAAGGTGCGGGTAATTACCGCCATCGTCTGTGGCGTCATCATCGAGGCGCCGAACCCTTGCACGACGCGCGCGGCGATCAAGCCTTCAATCGAGTTGGTCAGCCCGCACCACAGCGAGGAGGCGGTGAACAACGCCAAACCGATTAGGTAGATGCGTTTTGGACCGACCTTGTCGCCGAGGCGGCCGGTGATCAGCAGTGGCACCGCATAGGCCAGCAGATAGGCGCTGGTGACCCAAATGACTGCGTTGTACGTCGTGTCCAGTTCGCGCTGGATGTCAGGAGTGGCCACCGAAACGATGGTCGAGTCGACCAAGATCATGAAGAAGCCGATCACCAGCGCCCAAAGTGCTGGCCACGGATTGGCGACTTGGTCGGGATTTACGCGAGTAGTAGACATTGGGTTCCTTTCGCTTCGCTCAGCGAACGAGTTCAAAACAAAGTAGGTCGGCCGAGGTCTGGTCCCCAAGCGGTTCAGCCCGGCTGGCAAGGCCGTACTGTCGGTAGCCG
>JAPXRA010000199.1:0-3660 GCA_033813795.1 Aeromicrobium sp.
GCTTTATTGGGTGTTCCCAAGCGGAGTGACCTTGCTGGTCGCCCAGGCGTTCCTGATTGCCCTGTCGGTCGTGCCGATCACCAAACTGGCGGTCGAGAAACTCGGCACGCAGACCGGCTGGACGGTCGCAATCATGTACGGCTTGGCATTCGGCTTTGGTGGGGCGGTCGTGGCCGACTTCCACGAAGTCGCGTTCGCCGTGCCGATCCTGGCGATGGCCGGCACCGCGTTCGTCCGCGAGGACTACCGCAAAGTCATCTGGTGGTCGCTGCCGCTGCTGCTGGTCAAAGAAGACATGGGCGTCACGGTCGCGGCAATCGGTGCGGCGATGTTCCTCAAAGGCCAATACCGCCGGGCACTCATCCTGGCCGCCACCGGCGCGATCGCACTGGTGCTGGTCGTTTGGGTGATCATTCCGGCGTTCAACACCGGTGGCGCCTACGACTACACCGACAACCTCGGCGGCGAAGTCGGCCTGTGGCAGATGCTCACCACCGAGGCCGGCCGAAAGCTTGGCACGCTGCTGTTGACCTTTGGCGTAACCGGGTTTGCGGCGCTGCTGTCGCCGTGGGCGATCGTGGCCGCTCCAACCTTCGCTTGGCGATTCCTCGGGGATGTGGAGTACTACTGGGGAACCGAGTGGCACTACTCGGTGGTGCTGATGCCGATCATTTTCGTCGCGATGATCGATGCCCTTGCCAAACGACCGAAACTGCACTGGCCGGCCGTCGTGCTCGGTGCAGCCATTGGCGGCTATCTGCTTGCCGGCGGCCCGGCCGCGAAACTTTTCGAAGCCGAAACGTGGCAAAAGTCGCCGCGGACCCAAGCGCTGCATTCGGCAATCGCGAAAATCCCCGAAGATGCCATCGTGGAGACCGATATCGGTGTGCTGAAGTATCTGACCAGCAGCCACGACAACGTTTACTGGATTGGCACGATCGGCGACGTGGTGCCCGATTACATCATCTTGGACCGCAGCGTCAGTTCGCACGACATCGTTCAACACGGGGCCGAACACGGCGGAACCTTTGAGATCGTGTTCGACGAGGAAGGCTTCGTCGTCGCCCGTAAGGTCAACTGACCTTAGGGCGAGGTCATGCTCATCACGTCAAGGGCCGCATCGAGGTCTTCGATGCTGATCTCGCCGCGCTCGACATAGCCCTGCTCAAGCACAACTTGGCGGATCGTTTTGCGTTCCTTGACTGCGGCCTTGGCGATTGCTGCGGCGTTCTCGTAGCCGAGGTAGCGGTTCAGGGGAGTGACCACCGACGGGCTGGATTCGGCCAATTCCAGGCACCGCTGCACGTCGGCGGTGATCCCGTCGATGCAGCGGTCAGCCAAGGCGATTGAGGCGTTGGCGAGCAGGCGCATCGATTCGAGCAGGTTCCGGCCAATCACCGGCAACATCACGTTCAGTTCGAACGAGCCAGAAGCACCAGCGAACGCAATCGTTGCGTCATTGCCGATGACCTGGGCGCACACCATCAGCGTCGCTTCGGGGATCACCGGATTGACCTTGCCGGGCATGATGCTCGACCCAGGTTGCAAGTCCGGCAGATGTATCTCGCCGAGCCCGGTGCGCGGGCCAGAGGCCATCCAGCGCAGATCGTTGCAGATCTTCGCCAGACTCACCGCGATGGTGCGCAACTGGCCCGACATTTCGACTAGGCCGTCGCGGGCGCCCTGGGCCTCGAAGTGGTTGCGCGCCTCAGTCAGCGGCAGGCCAGTGCTTTCGGCCAGCAGTTCGATCACTCGCTGACTGAACCCCTTGGGCGTGTTTATTCCAGTGCCGACGGCGGTGCCACCAAGGGGCACTTCGGCGGTGCGCGGCAGCGAGGCTTCGATCCGTTCGATGCCGTAGCGCACTTGCGCCCCGTAGCCGGCGAACTCTTGGCCCAAGGTGACCGGAGTGGCGTCCATCAGGTGGGTGCGCCCGGACTTGACCACGGAAGCGAACTCTGCGGCCTTGGCTTCAAGTGACCGGGCCAGCTGGTCCAGCGCCGGAATCAGGGTCCGCATCGCCGACTCGGTGGCGGCTAGGTGAATCGAAGTGGGGAACACGTCGTTGCTCGACTGGGAGGCGTTCACGTGGTCGTTCGGGTGGATGGGGGTGCCGGTGGCGGCCGAAGCGAGGCTGGCGATCACCTCGTTGGCGTTCATATTGCTGGAGGTGCCAGAGCCGGTCTGGAACACGTCGATCGGGAACTGGTCGTCGTGTTCACCGGCTGCGACCTGCTCAGCGGCCGATACGATCGCTTCGGCCATCGACTGGTCAAGGATGCCCAGTTCGGCATTCGCCCGCGCGCAGGCCGCCTTGATCTGTGCGAGCGCGCGAATCTGGGCTGACTCGATCGGCGTACCCGAGATCGGGAAGTTCTCGATCGCGCGTTGCGTCTGGGCCCGCCACAGCGCATCCTTCGGCACGCGCACTTCGCCCATCGTGTCGTGCTCGATCCGGAAATTACCTTCGGTGCTCATAAGGCAAACCTAACTCGCAGATGGTGACTTAGGGCGACTGGCTGCACCAGCAGGCACTAGTTGCCGACGTCACTCGTCGTGCAGCAAGTCGGCCAGATCGAGATTGTCGCGCAGGGCGAGCCGAGTCGCCGCCAGCACCAGCCCGATCGCACCTAGGACACTCACCGCGCTGACTGTCGCTCCGGTCAGTCCGGGGGTGGCGCCGGTGCCGCCGGCAACGTCATAGCCGAGGCCGGCCAGCCAACCCACAATTTTTGCCAAGACCAAGCAAACACCGGTGGCCGCGGTTAGGGCCAGGATGTGCGGTCCGCTTGATTGCCGGGTACTCAATCCGATGACTCGAAGTCGGGCACGTTGGGCCGCTGACGCTCGCAAGTCGTCGCCCACCGTCAGCAGCGCAGTCACAACTGCGATAAGCACGCCGGCTAGAAACATCGTCAGCAGGAGTCCGCGGACGATTGCGACGATTGGGTGAAGACTGTCTATTCCCACTGTGCTGACCTGATCTGGTTGCATGCCTCCGACTGTCAGTCGGTTGACGTAGTCGTCGATCGCGTGTTCTTTGGGCCCAGGCGAAACAATCAAATCAGCATTTTCTGTACTGCCGCGAAAATCGGCCAGGTCTTGGGCAAGGAAGGTTCCTTCGGGAAACGGAAGGTCTCCCAAGCCTTCGCTGAGTCGGTAGCGTTGACCTTCCTGGCACTGTTCCCACGGCGACAGGTCGATGCTGTCTGTGCGGCTAAGGAAGGTGCGCAAATCCTGGCAGGTGCCGACCGTCAGCGGATTATCGGCGTCGCCGGTGATAAGCAGTCGTGCCGGCGCAGGCACTGCGACCATTGCCAGTGCCTGCTCCGTGTCGGTCTTGCCGAACGAAACCGAGTACAGGTTCCCTTGCGGCGACTGCGTTGAAAGATTATCGAGATCAGCAACCACCGCCGAACCGATAATCGCCGAAATCACTAAGACCAGCAGCGCAGCAGTCGACCGAGCGAGCGAATCACTACTCCACCAAAGTCGCCTGCTACTTAAAGTTGATAGCAATGTCCGGCTCCGCTTATGCCAAAACGTGGCGATGGCTCGCAAAAGCGGCCCCAGGGCAAGCAGTGCACCGATGCCGGCCAGCAAAGTTCCAAGGACAAAGCCGTAGAAACTAAGTTCGCTCGACATTGCCCGGCCCAGCGT
>JAPXRA010000200.1:0-3659 GCA_033813795.1 Aeromicrobium sp.
TCTACACGAGTGTGCCGTCGTCGGCAGCGTCAGATGTGTATAAGAGACAGGTTCAGGCGAGCGCGAACCGCAAGTGCGCGACCACCGGCCCGGCCCAGTTCGGCAAGTCGGCGCCACGAACAGCCACCACGCGGCCGCCGTTGGCAACAACCAGCGACGCGATCTGGCCATACAGTTCGCTGACTCCTGGGGTGAATGCGCCAGAATCGTCGGCGGCGTAACTGATCTCGCCGGTGGTGGCGTCCAAGGTGCCCCAAGCGTCTTGAGTCATATCGAACCAGAAGGTTTCGATCGACCCTTGAGCCGCTAGGTGCGCGATCGCGGCCAGATCATGCTCAACTCGGCTCTGGTCGATTTCTTCGAGGTTCGCGAGTTCGGCTGCGGTGATCTTGGTGTTCACCTCAGCGAGTCGCCCGCGGATTTCCTCGTCGATTTCGGCCTCAGAGAGTCGGTCGCTGGCCCCGCGAACCAGTTCCAGGTGGCGGCCTTCCTTGCGCACCTCGAACCGATTGAGCAACTGCTCCTCGGCAAACACGAACAGCGGCAGATCCTCGGCCGGGTTGATCTTGGCCAGGTCGGCGCGCACCGCATCGGCGACCCGCTTGGCATACATGTCGTAGGGGTCGCCAGCGAGGCGGTCGTCGCCACGGCCGGCCGAACTACGGTTGGTCGCATCGGCTGCGCTGCTCGGGTGATCGCCATGCACCTTCACCTCGGTCGCCCGAGCGGTCGAGGTGGCGTGCCACAACTTCCACTCGTTCGCCGACAAGGTCAACGCAAACGCTTCTTGAAGTTGAGTGACGCTACGCCAAAGCAAGCCGAGTGAGAACGTGGTGCCAGCGTCGGCGTGATCCTCAAGCCGGTTCGGCAGGACGTAGACATCACTGAAACCGGGAGCCACAAATACCGCCAGCGAGCGCGAAAGCTTGTGCCACAAACCATCTGCGAGCACTTCGTCGCGGCTCGCGGCAATCTCAGCGCGCACCGGATGGCTTACACCAGCAGCCTCCAACTGGTTCAATGCATCGTCGAACGCGCTCTTGAACGCCGTCTTGGCCCGGTCGGCATCAGCAACACTCGGCGCGGTTTCGACATAAACCGAAATCGCAATGTCGCGTGGCTGCGAAAGTGCCTCAAACTCGGCTGCCGTTGGAAGGTTGAAGTGGATGGTCATCTTTTCCCCTGTCGGTATTTGGTGAGTGCCACCACCTCCAGTATCGTCCTTCGTCAGGGTCACTTTTGCGGCCAAACAACATTCCCGGAGCTGCGGCTAGGCTGGTCTGAAACGGCCGACTCCGGCTGCGAGCATGGGTGAGGAAAATGGCTGAGTTTGTCCCTGCAGTAGGCAACATCCTCAGTCTGATTGAACGCCGCGACTGGGTGCGATTTGAACGGGTGCTCGCGCCCGAGGTTCACTGGATCACCGCGGTCGAGGAGCACCTCCACGGGCCCAAACAAGTTATTGAGTTCCTAAGCGTTGACCCCGTGCCGGGCCCACCGGCCTTTCATGAAGTCGACGACCAAGGACGGTTAGTCCTTTGGGTCGACAAGATGGGTTAGCCGCTGAGCCCAGACGCTAACGGGCGTCACTCAATTTCATAGATCACGTAGCTGATCACTCGCGGCGTGCCAGGGCCGACGCTCAAGGCGACTTCCCACTTGTCGGACTTGGAGCCGACGACTGCCTGATCGCCAGAAATGGTCTTCGTCGTAGTTTCAAAACCGTTCGCTTCTAGGTTCGAGACTGCTTGATCCACGATTTCTTGGGTGTTCTTGGTGCTAGTCATACCGACGACAAATCCGGCTTTGCCGGAGGTTGTCATTGAAGTTGCTGAGGTGATTTTGCCGTCAACCAACTTGATCTCTTCGGGGAAGTCTTTCGGCAGATCGGTGCCAGATTCGAACGAACCGTCGGTTGTCTCGACCTTCACCTTGTCGCCGTCCTTATCGACCTTGACGCTGCCGTCGGGAGTCTTGATCTCGGTTGAGTCTCCACCGCAGCCGGCGGTTAGAGCTAGCAGAGCGGTGGCCGATGCGGCCGCCAAGAAGTGAAGTTTGCGGTTCATGGTTCCTCCGAAAGTTGTAGAACTAGTGGCAGCACGTTGGCGGGACATCGATCAATGAGCAGAGTCTTACGCAACTGATACCCGAACGCAACGAATACCCTGTAGGGTATCGCATTTTTTGGGGTGGCGTCATCGAGGAAGTCAACTTTTGGGCGCACGCGCCTTCTGGCGATTAGGCAAGTGGCCAAAGCCCGCGGCTAGGCGGTGAAGTCGTCGTGAGTGGCGACCTGGGCGAACTCGATCAGTCCACTTGGCAGCATCCAGTAGTGAATCCGGCGGGCCGAGGGCGAGTTGACCTGCAGGCTAGCTCGCCAGCCGATTGCCCCATCTGGGCGAACTCTCACCGGATCTTCACCGCCACTTCCAGTTCGTAGCCGATGGACCTCACGACTCGGATTCGAATTGGCGATTCCGGTGACGATCTCGAACACAACGTCGGCGATTTTCGACAACTTGATGCCTTCAAGTTCGGCCACGCTTTGCATGAAGCGCTCACCAAGAACGTAGTCGCCGAGCGGCCGGTCGGCTTGTTCGCTGACTGGCGTTCGTGTCGCCCATTGACTCAGTACAAGATGTCGGAATCCCTGCTCCGGATCGGCGAACTTTGGCGCTGGGGTGCTTGCAGACTCAGGCCTAATGCGACCCGACTTGCGCAACCTTGATCGCATGCCCTTGAGTTCATGTTCGGCCTTGTTTGCGCGCCGTTCAGCCTGGGATTGTAGATAGCGAACTTGGTTCAACTCATCGGCTGCGGCTTGGGCCTGAAGCCGGAACTCCTCCTTTGCAAGGTTCGCCAGCTTCACCTCAGCGTTGAGCGCATCGATCTTCATCAGTAGCGATTTGGTTGACTCCGGCGGTTCGGCTGCCGGCGCCTGCTCGGTGGCGCGGTGTTCGGTGTTGCGGGGCGCGACTGGGGCTGGGTGCGGGCTTTGCGCTTGCTTTCGTTTTCGGTCGAACATCGCTGGGGATGGCCGCAACGATGCCGTCGCGCTAGCAGTTGAAGCCACCGGCGTTGGGTCTTCAACGACCGGAGTTTCGATTTGAAGTTCAGCCAGCGACTCGGGTGCTGGCAGTAAGGGTTCGTGCTCTACTGCAGGCTCTGTGTACTCCTTTTCGAAGTCGTCGGCAACCAGCCATGGCGGCCCGCCCGCAAGTAGTGACGGCGCCGGCACAATCGGCTCGTCATCGTCGACGTCACTCAACACCAGCGACCAGTTTGGTCCAGCGGTGCCGATCCGAGCTGCGACGACTTCGCCAACGCTCAGCAAGGTGCGAAGGTCGTCCAGCGGGTTGGTGGTGACCTCGGCGCGCAAGACCGGAACCACGACGGCTTCAGTTGACGTCTTTGGGTAGAGGACCAGCTCGGTCTTGCCGTTTCGGACCAGCTTCACCTTGGCGAGAACGACGTCGCCGGGACGGTAGTGCGAAAGTGCTTCGGCCGCACCGGTGAGCTCTTTTGAGACGTCGAGCCGACGAGATTGCGGGTCGAACCAGCCGGCGACTTGTTGGTCTGGCGCGACGATCTGGTCGATCTGTAGGTCTTCGGAAGTGAGTTCTTCGGCAATGCTTGCCGAGCCGCCGTTTTCGAGTTCG
>JAPXRA010000201.1:0-3642 GCA_033813795.1 Aeromicrobium sp.
TGAACGAGTTGAAGACTGGAACGAGGTCTATCCAGGTGGGGTGGGCAAGGCGCTCTTGCCGATCATCACCGAGCAGGCCGGCCGCTGCATGGACTGCGGCATTCCGTTCTGTCACCAAGGTTGCCCTCTGGGGAACCTGATCCCCGAGTGGAACGACCTGGTTTGGCGCGACGACTGGGAAGAGGCGATCGACCGTCTGCACGCCACCAACAACTTCCCGGAGTTCACCGGCCGACTCTGTCCGGCGCCGTGCGAGACCGCCTGTGTGGTCGGGATCAACCGTGACGCCGTGACGATCAAGAACGTCGAAGTCTCGATCATCGAGAAGGCGTGGGAGATGCACAACGTCAAGCCTGAGACGCCAGATTGGCTGACCGGCAAGACCGTTGCGGTGGTTGGTTCGGGTCCGGCCGGTTTGGCGGTTGCCCAACAGTTGACCCGGGCCGGGCACACCGTCGCGGTGTACGAGCGTGACGACAAGGCCGGCGGTCTGCTGCGTTACGGCATCCCGGAGTTCAAGATGGAGAAAATCCACGTTGATCGCCGGATCAACCAGATGCAGCGCGAAGGCACCGTTTTCCGCACCGGTGTCGCGGTTGGTGCGACGGTGACCGGTAAGGATCTGCGCGAACGCTACGACGCCGTTGTGTTGGCGATCGGCTCGACCATCCGGCGCGATCTGCCGGCCCCGGGGCGCGAATTGGGCGGCATCCACCAAGCAATGGACTTCCTGCCGCAAGCCAATCGGGTGGCAGTGGGGGAGACGGTCGAGAACCAGATCCTCGCCACCGGCAAGGATGTCGTCATCATCGGCGGCGGTGACACCGGCGCGGACTGCCTCGGCACCTCGATTCGTCAGGGTGCACGTTCGGTGACCAGCCTGGAGATCATGCCGCAGCCGGGCGAGGACCGTCCCGCGGCCAACCCGTGGCCGACCTACCCGATGATCTATCGGGTCGCCTCGGCACACGAAGAAGGCGGTGAGCGGGTCTACTCGGTTTCAACCAAGGAGTTCGTCGGAGACGCAGATGGGAACGTCGCAGGCTTGCGCCTAGTCGAGGTCGAACTCAAGGACGGCCGGTTCGAGGAAGTCCCCGGAACCGAAAAGGTACTCGACGCTCAACTCGTGCTGTTTGCGATGGGCTTCACCGGTCCGCAAACCACCGGTTTGGTTGAGCAACTTGGGGTCGACGTCGACGAGCGCGGCAACATCGTGCGCGACCTGGACTACATGTCCAGCGTCGAAGGCGTGTTCGTCGCAGGCGATGCGGGCCGCGGTCAGTCGCTGATTGTTTGGGCGATCGCCGAAGGCCGAGCCGCCGCCGCCGGGGTCGATCAGTGGCTCACCGGTTCGACGACTTTGCCGCGGCCGATTCCGCCAAATGCCCGACCGTTGACGGTGTGATATTCGCCAAGTAGGTTGTGACTCGCGGGTAGCAAACTTCGCCCACTAGGGTGGTTGTGTGCGTAGAGCCAAAATCGTTTGCACCCTCGGTCCGGCCACTGATACGGCCGAAAGAATCCTCGAACTCGCAATAGCTGGAATGGACGTTGCCCGGCTCAATATGAGCCACGGCGAGCAGTCCGAACAGTTGCGGCGGCTGCAACGTGTGCGGGCCGCCGCTGAAGCCACCGGCAAGGCGATTGCTGTCTTGGCGGACCTTCAAGGACCGAAGATTCGCTTGGGACGCTTCGAGGCCGGCCCGCACGAGTTGAACTTCGGCCACAGGTTCACTATCACCACGCGTGATGTGGCCGGAACGGCCGATGTTTGCTCGACCACCTATGCCGGACTGCCAGGTGACGTACAAGTCGGCGACGAGATCTTGATCGACGACGGCAAGGTTCGCCTTCGGGCAGTCGAGGTCACCGATACTGACGTGGTCACGACCGTCGAGGTGCCCGGCGAGGTCAGCAACAACAAGGGCATCAACTTGCCCGGCGTCAACGTCAGCGTTCCGGCGCTGAGTGAAAAGGACATCGAGGATCTGCGCTGGGCGCTTCGCGCCGACGTTGACTTCATCGCCTTGTCTTTCGTGCGGACGGCGGCCGACGCGGACGAAGTTCACAAGATCATGGATGAGGAAGGCGTGCGCCGGCCGATCATCGCCAAACTCGAGAAGCCCGAAGCGATCACGAACCTCGACGAGATCGTCGATGCGTTTGACGGCTTCATGGTCGCGCGCGGAGATTTGGGCGTCGAGTTGCCGCTCGAAGACGTGCCGATCGTGCAGAAGTTGATCATTGAGAAGGCCCGGCGAAACGCCAAGCCGGTGATCGTGGCAACCCAAATGCTTGACTCGATGATTTCGGCACCGCGCCCGACGCGGGCCGAGGCTAGC
The DNA here is from genome assembly GCA_033813795.1 of Aeromicrobium sp. Classification (GTDB taxonomy): domain Bacteria; phylum Actinomycetota; class Actinomycetes; order Propionibacteriales; family Nocardioidaceae; genus Aeromicrobium. The sequence goes on from JAPXRA010000201.1 coordinate 2,343, forward strand.
GACGTGGCTAACGCGGTGCTCGACGGCGCCGACGCGGTGATGCTCTCAGGCGAGACGAGTGTCGGTCAGTTCCCGATTCAGACCGTGCGGATTATGTCGCGGATTGTCGAGTCGACCGAAGACCACGGACTGCCACGAATGGCGGCGTTCACTTGGCAGCCGAAGACGACTACCGGAATTGTCTGCCGGGCGGCGTCTCAGGTGGCTGAGGCGGTTGAGGCCAAACTGATGATCGCTTTCACCACGACAGGCGATTCAGCTCGCCGAATGGCAAGGTATCGCTCGTCTATCCCGGTGCTGGCGTTCACCCCGCACGCCCTAGTGCGCAACCAGTTGGCACTGACCTGGGGTGTAGAGACTTTCTTGACCCCCGAAATCACCCACACCGATCAGATTGCCCTGCAGGTTGACCGTGAGTTGCTCGGTCAACAGCGGTGTGAGCAGGGCAGCCGAGTGGTAATCGTAGCCGGTGCCCCTCCGGGAATCCCTGGTTCAACCAACGCCATCCGGATTCACAAGATGGGCGATGCGATCAATCGAGTGGTCGCGGCCTACGAGGTCGACGAACTGCCACCGCCGCCGCAGTAGGCGATTGCTCGAACTGGGCCGGTTGTTAGTTCGGCTCAGGCATTGACGTTCGCCTTGCGGCGCTTCGCCCAAAAAGCCAAGGCGGCGAGGAACAAGACGAGCAGGACGACGATCACGCCAAGCGAAGCGTAGTGAGCATATGACGAGATACTGCTGCCTGCATCGGGATCTGGTCCCGAATCGCCAGAGGTGACCCACCAGTTCACCCACACTAGTGGAGCGAACAACACCATAAAGGCCAAGCCTGCGAAGACCCGCGTTCCGTTGCTCGACCCTTTGAAGATCAGAACCAGCGCAATGATCGAGACTCCCAGGATGGCCAGAGTCTGCCAAAACAGCCAATCTAGACCTAAGAAATTGGATTCATACATGACTTTTCGCTTTCGCGATTCAGTACCAAACAGCGAGGTTCAGTGAGATTCGGAGCGGGAATCTAGCCGCCGGCGAATGATCCGCACGCCGAGAATGAGTAGGGCCCAAAGGCCGACGATGATACCCAAGAGCAGGTAGTGCAGGTACTCGTCGATGTTGACAGTAGCTTCGGGAACCGGCACCGGGTCGCCTGAGGTCACCCACCAACTAAGTACGCCAAGCGGCACAAATGCGACCGCGGCGATTGCCGAAGACCACGCGCGAACTCGCGCCGAAGCTCCGCGAGAATTCAGTGCTAACAAGAGTGCGCCAAGGGCGAGGACGACGAGCGTCTGCCAGA
>JAPXRA010000202.1:0-3630 GCA_033813795.1 Aeromicrobium sp.
GCCGAGGTGTACGGCGTCGAACCGGCGTACACCGCCTTCAGCGCATGTTTGCCCTTCTTGAGCTTCAGCGTGACTCTAGCCGAACCCTTCTTGACGGTGACGGTTTTGACGAGCAACTTGCCGTCGTAAACCTTCACCGAACCCGAGGTGGCCGAAGCCGCCGTGCCGGGCAGGGTCAACTTCAGCGATACCGCTGCCGTGCCCTTTCCGGACTTAGCCGTGAGCGCCAACTTCGACACTTCCTTGGCCGTGACAGCTTTGGTCGTGGCCGTACCGGTGCCGTATTCGTCATATTTACTGCTCGCCGTTACGGTCACAGTGATTGCTTTGCCTCGGTCGGCAGCCTTCACTAGATAGCTCGTCCCGGTTCCGGCCACCTGGCCGCCCACCTTCCACTCGTAGGAGTAGCTGGTATCAGCCTGACGGCTCCAAGTGCCGGACGAAACCTTCAGCGTCTTACCGGTGGTCGCGGTACCCGAAATCACCGGCGCAACGACGGCCTTCAGGTTGCGTTCCAGGCTCACCTGAAGGCCCGCAACGACTTGACCGTCCTTGACTGTCACCTTGGTTGCCGCACCCATGGAGTAGGCGCCCTTCCACCACTGCGGAACGTAATAGGCCGCGGACTCAGTCTCCTGGCTGTACCGCTCACCAGAGAAACGCAAGTAGTACTCTCCGGCCGGCACTCGAACGAACAGTTTCCCGTCGAGGTTCGGGCTAGTCGAATCGACTTGCTGGCCGTCAAGGTCAAACACTTCGAGACGAGTCGAACTGGACGGATAACCGGCCAGTGAAGGCAGCGATGCTGTCGCCGAGATCGCACCGTAACGAGCCACCTGAAGTGTGCCCAGCGCCAATGAGCCGGTCGCACCGACGGTGAACACCTTCGCGCTCGTCAGCGAAAACGCGCCACCAAACCACTGGGTTTCAAAACTCAAGTCATCATCATCGCTCCACTCACCCCGGACCCGGAACTTGTACTCACCGGGTGCTAGATCGGTGAACCCGAAACTGCCGTCGGCACGGACCGAGGTTGAATCGGCTTGGTCCCACTCAAAGCCAACCTTTCGGTAGGCCTGCACATCTGCGGTGCGCTGACCGACGCCGGTCTTGTCGACGACCTTGCCCGACACGTTGTAAGCCGGCGGAGCTTCACCCGTAGTCGCCAGCGAGACGTTTACCCCGGTACGAGTTTGGTCAGCAGCCAAAGTCACATCCGTCGCCGTGGTGTAACTAACTCCGTCGGCGTACCACTTTCCGGTGTATTCACCAAGGTAGTCATCGAAGCGAAGTCGGTAGGAGCCGGCGTTGAGGTTGCCGAACTTGTACTCGCCACGCGAGTTCGTCCTAGTCCACCCTTGGTCAACGAACTCACTTTCGTAGATAACAACCTCAATACCCTTGATCGGCTGTCCGGCGGCGTCGGTGACCTTGCCGGTAATGGTTGAACCTTCGCTCAAGCTCACCTGCGGAACTGGCACAGATTGCTGGGCACCGACCGTGAACGTGGTTGCCGTGGTGTAGGTCTGGCCGGCCGTGCCCGCCCAAGCATCACGCAGGATGCCCCAATCGTCTTCAACCTGAATTTTGTACTGACCCGGCGGGACTTTCATACTCCAAAGACCGTCGTCGCCATTTCGAGTCGTGCCGTACTGGAAGTCGTGGAATTCATCATCGCCGCCGCCCAGTTCGAAAACTCGAACATAGCCGCGCTCGGACGCAAGAGGCTTTCCTGCTTTAGTCGTCAGCAGGCCCGAAAGCGTGCCGTAAGTCGAGACATCCGGTGCGAGATAAACGTCAGATAGGTAGTTCTGCTCACCACCCAAGATAGAACTGGGCCCGGCAAGTGCAGTTTCGAACCCGGCCTTGGAATAGCGCACCCAAATCGAGGTGAACTCTTCGTCGTCGGCCGGGATCGTCGCTTCGAAGTACCCGTCTTCATCGGACTCGGTTTGAGCCAAAGGCGTTTGCGACGGCGCCGCAACCGGATCTTGGGCGAGAAACTCAACCGTTACCCCAGAAACTGAGTTGTCGTCATGGTCAAAAACGTAACCTTGGACATCCGCGGTAGCCGGAGCAGCGGTTGCCGGGGCGACTAGCCCGGAAAAAAGCAGGAAAACTGCGGTCAACAGGGCGGCCGGAAGTGACCACCAACTAAGTTTTCTGGCGCCGGCCTTCGGCCGATCTGTAGATGGCATTTTTGCCCCTCTCTAAACGGACGCAGCAGCAACACCGAATCCGGACGTCTAGACCCCTCGAAACTTAGTTGGTAAATCGCACCTTGGGCGCTGAACTAGAGAAAATGAGGACGCTTGGGCAAACTACCGGCGGTTCAGGAACGCTTGCATCGCTTCTCGGGCCTGCTCACTGCCGAAAAGTCGCGCAGATTGAGCAGCCGTATCTGCCCCCAATCGGTCGAACCGGTCGAGTAGTTCACGGTTTAGCAACGCCTTTGTTTCGGCAAAACCCTGCCGATAACCGTGGGCGAGTTCAGCTAAGACGGCAGCAAGCGCTGCATCTAGTTCGCCGTCGGGTGCCACCTGGCTAACTAAGCCGGCTCGAACCGCTTCGGCGGCATCGAACTGCCGGCCGGTCAGGAACAGTTCAGCTGCCGATCGCGGATCCATCCGAGGAATCAACGACAGGCTGATCACTGCCGGCGCGAGCGCCAACCGGACCTCGGTGAGGGCAAAAGTCACCGACTCGGCCGCCAAAACTATGTCGGCTGCGCCGACCAAGCCCAGGCCACCTGCGCGGACCGGACCGGCCAAAACGACCACGACCGGCTTGGTTCCGGCGATGATCGCCCGCTGCAGGTCGACCAGCGCTTGCGCGCCCTGCTCCATTCCGCCGGCGGCAGCCTCAGCCAGGTCGGCTCCCGAACAGAAGACGCGGTGGGCGGACCGCAACACGATGACCTTTACGGCCAGGTCGGCCTCGGCGGCAGCCAGCCGTTCGCCAAGTTCGCTAACGAGCTGTCGGCTTAGCGCGTTTCGGTTGTGTTCTGAGTCCAAGGTGATCGTGGCAACGCCGTCCTTGACGGCCAAGTGCACGAGTTCAGTCATCGGGTGTTCCGTTCAGTTCGTCTTTGTGGCCTAGCCAGAACTTTGCCACGACGCGGCAGGTCAGTGACCCTGCCACCTGCCCGCTCATCTCTCTCGCATCGGCAACGGGTCGTTTCCCGGCTGTCCGGCAAAGGTCTGGACGAGGTCGAGCCAGTGGTTCGCATGTTCGCCGGAAGCCTCGACTGCAACATCGTCGCGGTGGCGGCGGCGAGTGGCCAGCAAGGCGAAGTCCCAGGCGTCACCGCTAACTCGTTCAGGCGCATCTGCTGGCCCCCACGCCCAGACCTGACCCGACCCGGCAGTCAGTTCAACCCGCACCTCAACCGCAGGCACCCGTTCGCCGTGCAACTGATGGACGAAGGCGAACGTCCGAACACCTAGGTGACAAACATGCTTGACCCGGTCGGTGCGGGGCACCTCGATCCCAAGTGCCTCGGCCACGTCGTGAGCGTGTGCCCAGGTTTCCATCAACCGTGCCGTTGCCATCGAGATCGGACTCATCGGTGGGCCGAACCATGGCACCTTCTCGCCGGCCGGTACCGACGCGAGCGCCGCGGTGAGGGCC
>JAPXRA010000203.1:0-3584 GCA_033813795.1 Aeromicrobium sp.
GAGTGATCACCAAGAGTTGGCTGTTGGCGCGAAGTTCCTCATAAATCTCGAGCAGGCGGCCAAGGTTCGTGTCGTCTAGGGCCGCTTCAACTTCGTCGAGGATGTAGAACGGGCTGGGACGGGCCTTGAACAGCGAAACCAAGAACGCCACCGCGACCAGCGAGCGCTCACCGCCAGAAAGCAAGGAAAGCCGTTTCACCTTCTTGCCAGGCGGCCGAGCTTCTACGTCGATTCCGGTGGCCAACATGTCTGACGGGTCGGTCAACACCAAGCGGCCCTCGCCGCCGGGGAACAGCCGGTCGAAAACATGATTGAACTCACGTTCCACGTCTTGCCACGCTTCGGTGAAAACCTTTTCGACCTTGGCGTCGACTTCCTCGACGATCTCCAACAAGTCTTCGCGGGTCTTCTTCAAGTCGTCGAGTTGCTCGGACAAGAACTGGTGGCGCTCCTCCAGCGCAGAGAACTCCTCAAGCGCTAGCGGGTTCACCTTCCCCAACATGCTTAGTTCGCGTTCTGCGGTTTTGAGCCGTTTGGACTGTTCGGCGCGATCGAATGGAACTGGCTCGGTCTGGCCGATCGGCAAGACAAGTTGGTCTGGTCCGTACTCCGCCACCAAGGTCTGCGGTTCGATCCCGAGTTCCTCGATCGCCCGCTCGTGCAGGCCTTCGAGCCGAAGCCGCAACTGTGCGCGTGCCATCTCGTCCTTGTGGACCGAATCGGTCAACTTCTCCAAATCGGTGGCAAGTTCGCGAACCGCGTTTCGCGCGGTGCGCAACTGATCTTCGCGGGAACGCCGCGATTCGGCGACCGCGCGGCGAACTTCATCTGCCGCCTGGACTGAAACGGCCAAGCGTTCGAGTGCAACTTCGGCACAGGCCAGCACGTCCGCAGCTACCTCAGCCTCACGCCGCCGGCGTTCGGCGCGAAGTTTGGCCTGTTCGCGAGCCTGGCGCTCAGCCTCGGCCGAAGCCAGCAAGGCGACAACCTGATTCTCGGTTGCCTTGTGTCGCTCCTCGGCGGTACGCAGGCTCAACCGCATTTCAGTCTCGGTGCGGCGAGCGGACGAGGCAGACTCGGCCAGCGCCTCCAGTTCGGTGGTATCGGGCTCGTCCTCGGGCGCGGATTCTGCCGCGGTCAATCGTTCTTGAAGATCCGCCAAGCCAGCGATGTCGCGATCGCGGGCTTCCTCAGCGGCCACGATCGCAGCTGCCAGGCGTTGCGCTTCGGCGCCGGCTGATCGACTCGCGGTACCAAGTTGGGCGAGTTTTTCGGCCACGGCCGACATCGAGGCATCTGACTCGTGCAACTGCGCCAGCGCTGCCTCGACGCGCTCCTTTGCCGCTTGGCTTGCCGTGGTAGAACGCTCGACTTCGAACCGCAGCGAGTCACGCTCGGTAACTGCCTTGGCGATAGCGGCCGAGGCCTCCTCAATTGCGGCAGTGACTTCGATCAGGCTGGGAGCCGAACTGGAACCGCCTTCAACAAAGTGCGTACCGACTCGGTCGCCATCGGCAGTGACAGCGGTCAGATCGGGCAAGGCAGCGACTAGGGATTTGGCTTGCTCAAGATCAGTCACGACCGCGACCTTGTACAGGACCCGCGCCAGCGCTGCGCTGAGCTCGGCCGGAGCATCAATCAACGAGACCGCATAGTCGACCCCGGCGGGAAGTTCGGGCCAGTCTTTGACGCTTTGCCCCGCACCGTCGGACGAACCAAGCAACAGTCCGGCTCGGCCGAGGTCTTGATCTCGCAGGAGGTGCAAGGCGCTGATTGCCGAATCGACTCGGTCTACGGCAATCGCGTCGGCGGCTGACCCAAGGGCAGCGCCAATGGCGGTTTCGTGGCCGCCGCGCACCGTGATCAAGGTTGCGACCGAACCGAGCAAACCATTTAGCCGGTCAGAGGCCGCAAGCAGAGCGCCGGAACCGTCCTTGCGCGACTGGCCAAGTTCTAGCGCTTCCTTGCGGGCCTCGGCAGTGGCAAGCGTGCGTTCCAGTTCGGTCCGTTTCAACGCCAGCGCCTCGGCCACCGCTTCGGCCTCTGCCAGTTCGGCTTCGGCGAGTTCGAGTTCGTCGTCCAAGCCGGCTTCGCCAACGCTGAGCCCGGCAATCGTGCTTTCCAAAGCACTGAACTCGTGTTGGGCTTGTGCAGCGCGACGTTCGGCTTCGGCTTGAGCCGCGGTCAATCGGCCGATTTCATCTGCTGCTGCGGCCGCACGACTAGTTAGCCCGTTGACCTGACCGTGCAATCGAGCAAGCCCTTCGCGACGATCGGCGGCGGCGCGCAGCAACCCGGCAATTCGCTTTTCCTCTTGGCTGTAAATCGACTCCGCCTGGCTACGAGCAGCGACCGCTTGCTCGAGTTCGGTACCAGATTCGGTCACCTCAAGTTCGAGTTCGGCCAAGCGTTCGCGTGCGCTTTGCGCTTCGGCTTCAAGTTCGACCGGATCTCTGCCTGCGACGCGGTCGTCGGTGGCGTCTGCGGCAAGGCGGACCCGATCTCGCGCGACGTTTGCCGTGCCAGTTAGCCGCTCTCGCAACCGCCCAAGAGAGTGCCAAGTCTCGTGAGACCTGGCCGATAGCGGCGCGTCAGCAGATAGCGCGGCTTCGAGTTCGGCCTCGCTGGCCCTGCTTTGTCCAAGCGCTTTTTCGACCTCTTCGCGGCGCGCCCGCAGCACACTCTCGTCGGCCAGTTCGGTTTCGATCGTTGTCTGCGCGGCCACGATGTCGTCGGCCAGCAGACGGGCCCGCGCATCGCGGACGGTCGCTTGAATCCCTTGGGCACGCCGGGCGACTTCTGCCTGACGGCCCAGTGGCTTGAGTTGGCGGCGCAGTTCAGTGAGCAGGTCGTTTAGCCGGTTGAGGTTTTCGCGGGTGGCGTCGAGTTTTCGAAGCGCCTTTTCTTTCCTTTTGCGGTGCTTGAGCACTCCGGCGGCTTCTTCGACGAACCCGCGGCGTTCCTCCGGGGTTGCCCGCAGCACCGAGTCGAGTTGTCCTTGGCCGACGATTACGTGCATTTCACGGCCGATTCCCGAATCGCTCAACAGTTCTTGCACGTCGAGCAGGCGGCAGGTGTTGCCGTTGATCGCATACTCCGAGCCGCCGCTGCGGAACATGGTGCGACTGATGGTGACTTCGGTGTACTCGATCGGCAAGGCGCCGTCGGTGTTGTCGATCGTGAGTACGACTTCGGCCCGGCCCAAGGGGGCCCGACCGGCGGTGCCGGCGAAGATGACGTCTTCCATCTTGCCGCCGCGCAAGGATTTGGCACCTTGCTCCCCCATTACCCAAGAGAGAGCGTCAACGACGTTCGACTTACCCGAACCGTTCGGGCCAACGACAGCGGTGATGCCGGGTTCGAGGGCAAGGGTCGTTGAAGAAGCGAAGGACTTGAACCCTCGCAGGGTGAGTGACTTCAGGTACACCCGGTCAGCCTAGTGCCTCGGCTCAGTGGGTGGCAGATTCGAACAACTCCGACAAGTCGCCGTCTTCAGCCCCGTGGTGCAGCCGAGCCAGCAAGCCGTCATTTTCGGCCTTGAGCCGAAGCACTTCATTCTCCAGGTCGCCAATTCGTCGACGGAG
>JAPXRA010000204.1:0-3581 GCA_033813795.1 Aeromicrobium sp.
GCCGAGACCGAAATGCTGCCGCGGGCGATCGGACCGGTGATGTAGGAACGGAAGCTGGTTTTTACGCCCCAGACGAGTTCGCCGGCTTTCGCGCTCGGCCGGGTGTTAGGTCGGGCGGTCGGCTTCACGGTTGGCTTCACGGTTGGCGAAGTCGTCGGCTGTGTCGGGGCTGGCGTGGTTGGCGCCGAGGTGGGTTCGCTCGGCTTTGGCACAACCGGGACAACCGGCGACTGGACTTCTAACAAGGCGTCGACCGGGTCCAGTTCAGTGCCGGCCGGGTACATCGCCGCTCCGGAGTAGTCGAAGAGCTTTTCACCGGCCTTGGTCAGAGTTGCTGGCGCCTTGGTCACCTTGGCTTGGTTGCCAGTAATCGAGATCCGGTTGGTCAGGTCAACGGTCGCCACCGCTAGTCCGGCACGAGTCACCCCGTCGCTGGTGACCGCGTCAACGACGAGTCGAGTCCCGGCGGAGTCGAGCACAAGTCGTGGAGAGCTGATTCGAAGATCGAGTTCGCCATGGTGACCGGCGAATCGCACTGTGCCAACGGCCTTGGCGTCGATTGCATTCGCGCTCCAAGTTCCGTTCGCGCCGGAGAATACGGTCTGATTTCCAACGATTGTTGCGCCACTGCTCGCAGTGACGGTGCCCTTTGCAATCGGGCCTTTGACGTACTTGGCAAACGACTCCTTGAGCCCCCAGGTAATGGTTCCTGACTCGACGGCAGTACCGGTGTCCGCAGTGGGCTCGGTGGTCGGCTCTGGCGTTGGGGCCGGTTCGATATCGAAGGTCGCGCTGATCGGATCGAGTTGGGTTCCAGCGGTGTACATCGGGTGACCGTCGTAGACGAATGCCGCCTCCCCTGCCTTGGTGAGCGTCGCCGACGCGGCATTCACTTTCACGGTCGTGGAAGTTTTCGTCACTTTCCCGGCCAGGTCGACGTTCGCAAATACGACGCCAGTCTTGCTGGCGCCGGAACTGTCGCGCAGGTCTACGAGCAATTCCGCGCCGCTCGACTTGACGACCAGGCGGGGGTTGGCGATGGTCACGTCCAACTCGTTGTTGTGGCCGGAGAACCGCACGGACCCGAAAGTGGCAGCGTCGGCGCTTGCGTCGTTCCACGATCCATTCGCGTCCTTGAACGTGGTCACTTTTCCGTTGTCGGTGGCGCCGTCAGCGACCGTGACTGATCCGTGGGCAATCGGGCCGATGAGGTAGTCGCGGAAACTCTTCTTGACGCCCCAGCTAATGGTGCCGCCATCGACCGTAGCGGTCGGTTCAGCTGCGGTAGCACCCAGCGAAGGAAGCGAGAACACCGCCAGCGCCAGAATCGCAATCAATCCGGTGGATCGCTGCCACCAGCCGGCGGTACTTAGTCGGCGAACGAAACTCACCTTGAAACTCCGATCGGATCCGATTTCGAACCCTGCCTTGGCTAACCTAACTCCCCATAGCCTAAGGTATGCCTTACCTATTGCGGTCGGCGGGTAGCCGACCACCTCGGAAAGGAACAACATGGTCTCCCAGCTGTCTCTGGGCCTAAAGCAAGGGCGCGGTTTTCGAACCGTCGCGGCCGGCACTGCCGCGGCGTTGGTCACTAGCGTATTTGCCTTCAGTGCCACAACCGCTCCGGCGAAGGCCGCTGAACTGCCGTCACACGCGGTCACGGTGAAGAGCGGCTCAATGTCATGGGGCCTGCTACCGGGCTTCCGGTCCTACATCACCGGCACTACCGCCAACGGCTCGATCACCGCGACCGCTCCGGCGACCGATCCAGGCACCCCTAGCGGAGTAACCACGTTCCCGGAAGGGTTTGGCTCGTTCTCCGCCAACAAGACTTCGACATTTGGAGCAAAGGGCGCGGTGAACTACACCGGACACCATGGCGCTTTGGATCTGTCGATCAGCAATCCAGAGCTCAAAGTCACACCTACTGGTGCCCAACTGGTCGTAGACGCGGTAGATAGCGAAGATGTCGTTCACACCGACCTTGCAGTCGGTTCGGTCGAACTGACCGGAAACGTCAGCCTCGAAGGCGATGTCATCACCGTTTCCAACGCCCCGGTCACGTTGCTGGAAAGTGGCGAGGCGCTATTCAACAACGGCGGCTCCGCGATGTACACCGCTGGTGCCGCGATGGCACCGCTGAACGCCACTATCACGACCGTCGGCACCCCCAAGGTCACCGTCTCCAAGACTGAGATCAACAGCCTTTCGACTGCAACGGTCACCGTTGAGGGCAGCGGCTTCGACCCGCTGGCCGCCACCGGGGGGCGCCCGCCACTGGCCGGCAAGCCAGCCGGCACCTACGTCTCGTTCGGTAAGTTCGCCGACACGTGGCGCCCCAGCGAGGGAGCACCATCCTCGGCCCGCAAGGACAGTTCACGTAAGTGGGCCGTCTTGGCTGGTGACATGGCCGGGATCGGCGGCGCGAACGCCGGCGCGATCGAACTTCGCCCCGACGGAACCTTCACTGCCGAGGTCACCGTCTCCAAGGCAGCCATCGACGCCGCTGTCGGTTCGGACGCCAATCTGAAGAACTACGGCATCTACACCTATGCCGGCAGCGGTGCGGTCAGCGCGAGCTACGAGACTTACACGCCGATTACCTTCGTCGACCCGGCGGTGACCGTCTCGAAGACCACCTTCACCACCGCCGAGACCGCTACCGTCACCGTTACCGGCACCGGGTTCGAACCGAGCGCGGTTACTCAGGCGTTACCGTTCCCAGGTAAATCCGCCGGTGTGTTTGTGATGTTCAGCCGGTTCTCGGAGAACTGGAAGCCCAGCGAGAACGCCCCGTCGACGAACCGCCTACGCAATGCTGCAGCCGACAAGTGGGCCGTTCCGGCTGCCGACATGGCAACTATTGGCGGACCGGATGCCGGTGCCATCGAACTCAAGGCAGATGGCTCGTTCGAAACGGAACTAACCATCAGCAAGGCTGACGCCGATGCACTCAATGACACCTTCGCCGCGAAGCCGCTGCGCTACGGCGTCTACACCTACCCCGGCGGCGTTGGCACCAAGTTCGCTCCGTTCGAGACGTTCACCCCGGTGACCTTCACGACCGAGCCGACCACCGAGCCGACCACGGAACCGACCACCGAGCCGACCACGGAACCGACCACCGAGCCGACCACCGAGCCAACCACCGAACCGACCACCGAACCGACCACCGAACCGACCACGGAACCGACCACGACGCCGACGAAGCTAGTTGCGGCCAAGCCATCGGTCAAGGTCAGCAAACTGTCGACTTCCAAGAAAACGGGCAAGGCCGTAGTGAAGGTTGGCGCTGCCAAGGGCAAGGCCACCCCGACCGGCAAGGTTCGGATCAAGTTGACTCGCGGCAAGTCAGTCAGGTACGTCAACGCGACTTTGGTACGCGGTTCTCGCACCGTGACGTTGCCGAAGCTCAAGAAGGGCACCTGGACGGTCTATGTCGCCTACTTCGGCGACAAGAACTACAAGGCCCGCGGATACACCAAGATCAGGACGCTAAAGATCAAGAAGTAACGGGTCTGATCTAGCCCGGAGGGTCCCAGTCCACTTGGACTGGGACCCTCCGTCGTTTTGGACTG
>JAPXRA010000205.1:0-3545 GCA_033813795.1 Aeromicrobium sp.
GCTCTTGCCCACCCCTTGTGCTTTCAGTGGGTCACTTAACCGAGACGGTCACCTTCGTCTTGGCCGATCCACCCTTGCCGTCACTGACGGTGACGGTGAATGCGGCGCTGCCCTTGAAGTTCTTCTTCGGGGTGAACTTGAACGACGGGCCCTTGCCGGAGACTTTGCCCTTCGACGAGCTCAAGCCGCTGACCTTGTAGGTCAACTTGTCCTTGTTGGCGTCCGTCGCCTTGATCGTGAACGACTTGGCCTTGTTCTTCTTGGTCGAAACCTTGACCGAGGACGGCGCCTTCGGGGCGGCGTTTACGACCTTGATCGTGCCCAGGGTCAGGTCTGCTTCGGCCGGTGCGACACAGTCCAAGGTCGACGGCACGGACTTTGGCATCTCCGGGTCGTCGTTCGGGGTGTCGATCGTGGCGTTCACGAAGAAGTTCGTCGGCAAGCTGAGCGAAACCGTCGACTTGACCCAGCTCGGCGTGGTGATCGCCGGAACCGTGCCCTTGGCCGGAATCTTCCACGGCTGGTCGACTTCCTGCGGGATCGGTGTGGTGGCCGCCGACAAGGACGGGATCTTCTGGGTAAGGCTCTTGCCGTTGGAGGCCAGAACAACAGCGGCGTTCGTCGAACCACCGCGGGCTGCGGTACCGCCGAGCATGTCTACGGTTGCGGCACGCAGAACTTCCGGCAAGGTCAAGGTGATGGAAACCGGCGTCGGCTTGATCACTTCACCGGCGTAAACCGTGGTCGGGATGGTCGAGGAGGCTTCGACGCCGATGTAGCGGAAACCCTCTTTGCCACTGAGGTTCAAGTCGCCGGCAATGACCTTGCACTTGTAGTCAATGGACTTAGTCAACTTCTGGGCGCCGCCGGCATTTGCCGGACCAGCAGCAGCGAGAGTGACAGCGCCGATCACGCTGGCAACGAGGGCTCCGGAGAGCCCGAGGGCGACACGACGTGTCTTCAAGGTGGGACGGGTCACGAATGACACCTTTCTAGCGATTACTTCCGACTAAGTCGGATAAATGGGAGTTACTGCAAAAAGTACCACCCCAAACTGTGAGTTACAACACAGATGCAACTTCTATTTACACCAGTCCCACAAGTCGCAGGAATTCAACCGGCGGCGACCAGCGAAACGGCGATCGCCGCCAATGCCAGACCGAGTCCCTGCCACCTGGTAACCCGCTCGTGCAGCAACACCGCCGCCAGCAGCACCGTCGATGCTGGATACAGCGCCGCGATCACCGAAGTCACCGACAGCAAGCCATGCTTTGTGGCGTAGTAGAACGCCACGACCGCGGCGGTACCAATTGGGCCGAGCCAGATCGCGCGCCAGTCTGGTCTTGACCTGGGCAGCAGTTGCTGGCCACCGAAGGTGGCCACGACCGCCACGGCCACGGTCGAACACAGGTACATCAGCGCCAACGGCCGCAACCCGGCAGCGTCAGAGACTTGGCCCAAGGCAATGAACAGCACACCAAAACCGGCGCCGGCCAAGACGCCGTCGATCACGCCGCCGCGGTGCGCCGGGTCGGGGTCACGCACCAAACTGATCAAGGTGATCGCCACAAAAGCCAAGGCGATTCCGACAATCACCATGATCGACGGGCGCTCGCCGGTGGCTAGGCCGTAGCCAACTGGCAGCAGCGCAGAACCGACCGCCGAAATCGGCGCGACGATCGACATTTTGGCGTTTGCCAGCCCGCGGTAAAGGAACGCCGCTCCTAAGCCAGATCCGAGACCGGCGATGGCGCCCCAAAGGTAGTCGGTTCGAGTTGCGGCCGAGGCGACGAACGCCGCGGCGATCCCGGCGCAAACCGTTGCCGAGATTTGCCCCAGCAGCGCCACGGTCCACGGACTAGTTCGCTTTGCGAAAATGCCGCCCAAGAAGTCGGAGATGCCATAGGCCAAGGCCGAGACAAGAGATAGAAGAACCGCCACAAGCGGTCAGCCTACTTCGCGCGCTAACGAAGTTTTCGCCGCAAGGTCAACGCCGCCAATGCCACCGACGCCACCGCGAAACCGCTAAGCACCACCAGCGCCACCAGACGTTCGGCAGCAGGCTCGTCGGCAGCCAACGAAGTGAACGCCTCGGTCGAGTAGGTCAGCGGCATCAACTGCGAGAGTTTCTGCAGCGGCTCTGGCATCTGCTCGACCGGAACCAGCAATCCGCAAACCAAAATCTGCGGAATGATCACCAGCGGCATGAACTGGGCCGACTGGAACTCGGTTTGAGAAAACGCCGACGCCAACAGCCCCAAGCTGGTGCCGACCAATGACCCCAACAGCGCAAACACCAATACTTCGGCTGGCCGATTGATTCCCAGGTCGAACCCCCAGGTTGCCGCGGCTGTGCTGATCAGCGATTGAGCGACGGCCAAGATCGCGAAGGCCAACGCATAGCCGCCGATCAGACCGCCGCGCGCGATCGGTGTGGTCAGCAGCCGCTCGAGAGTTCCCGAAATCCGTTCGCGCACCATGGTGACGCTGGTGAGCAAGAACATCAAAATGAACGGGAACAGGCCGAGCATCTGAGGACCGACCCTGGCAAATACTTGCGGCTGAGCGTCGAATACGTAACGAAATAGCAGCAGCAACACCGAAGGCAAGAACAGCACCATCGCGAAACTTCGCGGGTCGTGCCACAACTGCTGCAGCACTCGGCGCGCCGTCGCCAGCAGGCCAGTCATGCTTGCCACCGTTTGGCGAACGTTAGGAAAGCGGACTCGATCGTCGAGGTTTGAGTTTGTTCGCGCAGACCCGCCGGGGAGTCGTCGGCGATCAGTTGGCCGTCCCGCAGCAAGAGCACCCGGTCACAGCGGTCGGCCTCGTCCATAACGTGACTTGAGATGAGCAGCGAAGCGCCCTCCTTGGCCAAGTCAGCGAACAAGGACCACAGATCTCGGCGCAGCACCGGGTCTAGGCCGACGGTGGGCTCGTCCAAGAGGTAAAGCTCCGGTTTCGCCAGCAGCGCCACCGCCAGCGACACTCGCGCACGCTGACCGCCGGATAGATCGCGAGTCAGCCGATGGCGCACCTGCACCAGATCGACCGTCTCGAGAACTTGACCAATACGCTGCACATCGCAGCGGAAAATCGCTGCAAAATAGGACAGGTTCTGGCTAACGGTCAAGTCCGGATAGACCGAGCTCGCCTGCGTCATATAGGCGACCTTGCGCCGGTTCTGCAGCGAACCAGGTGTCGCGCCCAATACGACCACTTCGCCACTTTCAATCTTTTGAACCCCCGCAAGCGTTCGAATCAGGGTGGTTTTGCCGCACCCGCTGGGTCCCAGCAACCCCACGACTTCGCCACGATTCACCTGCAGGCTAAGGCCCTGAAGCACCGTGTTTTTCCCGCGAGAAACCATCAACTCGCTGACTGCAGCAGCCGGCTCGGACATAACTCGAAAGTATCACGAATCGTCCGGGCTGACTTGGATCCCTCCGGGCGTGGGCACTTGGTTAGTCTTGGCCTGTGTCTGTCGACGTCGAACTCACCGTAATTCCCGGCGGGAACGCGCTTTCCGCCTTCCGCGCAAGCGC
>JAPXRA010000206.1:0-3472 GCA_033813795.1 Aeromicrobium sp.
GATCGGCAGCGTCGGCCAGATCCGGATGATGGAATGCCAACAGTGAGTCGACCGGCTCAATCGTGGGCGAAAACGGCGTACCACCGGTGAGTTTTTGTTTGCGATCACGCTTTTCGCGCTGCGCCACGAGTTCAAGTTGGGCGATTGCTGCGGCGAGTTGGTCTTCGGTGCCAGAAATCACCGCAACGCGATGCCCGTTGCGAATCTGGCAAACGGCACCAGTTCCGGCGATGATTTCACGAACGCGGGTCGGGTCTACGCCGCTAACTGACTGCATGGTTTGGCCGAGCAACCCGCGTCGGCGCCCGACCAGTTGGGCGGCCGCACCAACGAGCCGCGCCAAAGCCAGCACCTCAACTTTGGAGATGCCAGCTAGCACTTCGGCGGCCAGTATGCCTTGGGAGTGCCCGGCAACTGCCGCTGGCCGGTAGACCGCCAAGTCCAAGCCCTGGCGCTCTAGTGCCGCCATCGCGCCTAGTTGTGCGAGCAGGATGCCCGGCACCGAAACGGCCGGGGCAAGCAGTTCGGCGGCCGTTGGCGCCGTGACCGCGTCCTCGTCTTCGGCGGATTCGCCGGCAGCCAACAGGTCCAGCCAGCCGAGCGGATCGAAACTCGTGCCAGTTCGGGAAAGTTCGCCTGCCACTGGGCTGAGCAGGCGTTCGGCACGATGCACTAGGTCCGCGAGATCGGCCTCAAGCGCAAAATCTCGGGTCAGTTGCGCCAGCGGCGCTAGCCATTGGCCACCCTGACCGGCGAAAAGCAAGCCAAAACTCGTGCCAGTTCGCAACTCGTCGAGCAGGCTATCGGGCAGCTTGCTGGCCGAGGTCGCGTTGGGCAAAGCGGTGGTGTCGAACGTCATCATTCGACTATGGTGCCACAAACATGAGGATTTCCTCATATTCAACTGAGGGATTCCTCATGTTTTGCATCACGTTCGACCAGAATTCACTGGTAAGTGTTTTGTTACTTGAAAGTAGAACTAACAGTTGCACACAGTGTTACACACAGTTGGGGAAAGGTACGGGTGTGAAAACAGCGAACCTATGGGGTGGCCGGCGCGATCTGCGCATAGTCCGACATCGGCCAGAGCTTGACCCCACCGACTGCCGAAAGAGCAGCGTAAAGCGCTGCAATTTCAGGGGCTGTGGCCCGGGCAGGCCCGACGGTGTCGTCGAAAAGACCGGCCAAGGCGTCGGCCGCCACGAGTGTCTGCGCCGCCGAGTCCACCGCGCCTGGCAGCGCGCCCAACAAGATCAAAATCATCGGCACCGGTGGATAACCCGGCCCGATCGGCGGCTGGAAGTAAGGCAGGTCAATCGCCTTGGCGCCATGCCGGTCGTAGAACTTCAACCGCCGATCAGCATCGCCGAAATCGGGATGTGCCGGACCGCCTGGGCGTTCAACCTCGGCGACCAACACTGCGGTCCCCCGGTCTCGCCAGCATCGAAGAATCTGGGCCATGAGTTTGCCGCCGGTGCCCTGGCCGCGCGCCTGCGACGAAACCACAAGGTAGGTCAGCATCGTCAGGTCGGCGTGATGGGTGAGCACCGCCGCCCCGAGCAGCAGTTGGTCGTCGATGTCGACGATCACCTCTACCGACTCATCGGGCTGGGCTAGAAATTCGTCCCGGGCGACCAACTCTTCTGGCGGAAACGAGGCAGCCAGCAGTTCGTCGTAGACCCGGCCCAACAGGACCGGATCTACGACAGAACTAATAGTCAACTCAGACTCCCCCGGTGAGGGTCAAACCGCCGTCAATCGTGATGCACTGCCCAGTTAGCCAGGCCGCGTCTTCTGAAAGCAGGAAAGCCACCACCGATGCAATGTCTTCTGGTTGCCCGAGTCGCTTCATCGGGTACGCCGCGGCGACCTCGTCTTCACGGCCCTCGAACAAGGCACCAGCGAACTTCGTCTTGACCACCGCTGGGGCAACGGCGTTGACCCGGATCTTTGGCGCCAGCTCCAGCGCCAATTCTTCGGTGACGTGGATTACCGCCGACTTCGATGCGCCGTACATGCCGATCATCGGCGCGGGCTTGAGGCCGGCGATCGAAGCGATGTTGACAATGGCTCCACCGTGCTCGGCCAGCGAAGCCGCATAGGCCTTCTGTGCCCAGGACACCGCGGCCAGCACATTTACTTCAAAGATCTTGCTGCCGGCCGACAGATCCGAATCAATCATCCGGCCATAAGTCGGGTTTATGCCGGTGTTGTTGACCAAGAAATCCAAGCCGCCGAAGGTGTCGATCGCCTTGGCGATCGCCTCGTCTTGGTGATCTGGGTTGTCGGCCGGACCGGCCACAAAGGCGGCGTTCTCTTCGCCGAGTTCGGCCACCGCCTGCGCGAGCGCTTCGGTCTTGCGGGCGGTTATTACGACCTTTGCGCCGTCGTCAACGAGTCGCTGCGCGACCGCCAAACCGATCCCGCGCGAGGCCCCGGTTACGACGGCAACTTTGCCGTCGAACCGGGGGTGGGCGCCTTCAACGAAACCGCTCACGAAAGCCGTTCCAGCACCATCGCCATGCCCATGCCGCCGCCGACGCACATCGACTCAACGCCGAACTGCTTGTCGTGGAACTGCATGGAGTTGATCAAGGTCGAGGTGATGCGCGCGCCGGTCATGCCGAACGGGTGACCAACTGCGATCGCGCCGCCGTTGACGTTCAACTTCTCCAACGGGATACCAAGCTCCTTGGCCGATCCCCACGCCTGAACCGCGAATGCTTCGTTGATTTCATACAGGTCGATGTCGTCGATTCCCAGGCCAGCGTTCTTCAGCGCGGCCGGGATCGCTTCGACCGGACCAAGGCCCATGATCTCTGGCGACAGGCCGGTGACAGCGGTCGAAACGATCCGCGCCAGCGGGGTCAGACCCAGTTCCTTGGCCTTGGTGTCGCTCATGATCACCACTGCGGCTGCACCGTCGTTGAGCGGGCAGGCGTTTGCGGCAGTGACCGTGCCGTCGGGGCGGAACACCGGCTTGAGACCGCTCACACCTTCGAGCGTCACCCCGGCGCGCGGGCCGTCGTCAGTCGAAACGACTGTGCCGTCAGGCAGAGTGACCGGCGTGATGTCCTTGGCCCAGAAGCCATTGTTGATCGCCGCTTCGGCGAGGTTCTGGCTGCGGACACCGAACTCGTCCTGCTCTTGACGGCTCATGCCAAGGTGCTGGGCAACGTTTTCAGCCGTCTGACCCATGGTGATGTAGAGGTCTGGGTACTGGCCGGTTTCGCGCGGGTCGACCCACTTGTCGGCGCCGCCTTCGGAACGCTTGGCGGTGCGAGCGATCGCGTCGGCGAACTTGGGGTTCTCGCTGCCGGGCAAGTCCGAGAAGCCGTTGGCGAAGCGGCTAACCGTCTCGACCCCAGCGGACAAGAAGACGTCACCTTCGCCCGCCTTGATCGCGTGGAACGCCATCCGGGTGGTCTGAAGCGAGCTGGAGCAGTAGCGGTTGACCGTCACGCCCGGCAGG
>JAPXRA010000207.1:0-3471 GCA_033813795.1 Aeromicrobium sp.
CCCCGCCGACGGCGGAGGTTTCAGGTCAAATTCCGACCATTTGGGGCGATGGCGATCGACTCACCCAAGTGCTCACCAACCTGGTTGAAAACGCCGTGCGGCACGGCGAGAGCTTGCGAAGTCTAAGCGTCAGCGAGCACTTCCACGGCGGTGCCCGCGGCGTCGAGATCGTCGTAACCGACAACGGTCCAGGTATCGAAGAAGAGTCGCGAGTGCGGGTGTTCAGCCGGTTCTGGCGTTCGGGTCCGGGTGCGGGTAGCGGCTTGGGCATGTTCATCGTTCGCGGGGTGATCGACCAGCACGGCGGCTCGATCGAAATCGACGACGCACCAGGCGGCGGAGCCGCGATTCGCCTGTGGGTGCCGGTGAACGAGCCGGAAACACTCACCGACTGATCCGCCGATAGACTGGCGGGCGTGTCTGCGCCAAATTCTGACTACGACCCGGTCGAGGTGACGCCTTTGCGCGCCGATGAGGTCGAACGTATGCGTGAAGCGGCGCTCGCCGCTATCGCGCAAGCCCAAACCCTGGCTGAACTTAAGCAGGTTCGCACTGATCACACTGGCGATCGTTCGCCGTTGGCGCTGGCCAACCGAGAGATCGGCGCCTTGCCCCCGGCCGCGCGAAAAGACGCCGGCCAACGTCTCGGCCAAGCTCGCGGTGCGGTAAGCAAAGCACTTGCGGACCGCCTTGCCGAAGTGGAAGCCGTCGAATTTGAGCAGCGGCTTGCTGACGAAGCGGTTGACGTCACCTTGCCTACCGATATTGAACCGGTCGGTTCACGTCACCCGATCACCACGATCCAAGAACTCGTCGCTGACATCTTTGTCTCGATGGGTTGGGAAGTTGCCGAAGGCCCTGAAGTCGAGGCCGAATGGCTCAACTTCGATGCGCTGAATCTCGGCCCAGATCACCCGGCGCGGACTATGCAAGACACCTTTTGGCTCAGTCCCGAAAGTGCCGCGATGGTGCTTCGCACCCACACTTCGCCGGTGCAAGCGCGCACCATGTTGACCCAAGAGCCACCGATCTACGTGGTCTGCCCGGGTCGCGTCTACCGTACGGACGAGGCCGACGCGACCCACATGCCGGTGTTCCACCAGGTCGAGGGTCTGGCAATCGACCGTGGCCTTTCGATGGCTCACCTAAAAGGCACCCTCGATCACTTCGCGAAGGCGATTTACGGACCGGGTCTGACCACTCGCTTTCGACCCTCGTACTTCCCGTTCACCGAGCCGTCTGCCGAAGTCGACCTGCTGTGTTACGTCTGCCAGAACGATCCGGCGACGGTCGCTGACTGCCGCACCTGCGGCGGCGAAGGCTGGGTGGAATGGGGCGGCTGTGGCGTGGTCAACCCGCGAGTGTTGATCGCCTGTGGCGTCGACCCGACCGAATACTCCGGTTTTGCCTTCGGGATGGGCCTGGACCGGACAATCACCAGTCGCTACGACATCGCCGACCTGCGGGACCTGTGGGACGGCGACGTTCGATTCACCGAGCCTTTCGGAGTTGGTCTTTAAGATGCGTGTACCTGTTGAGTGGCTGCGTTCGCTGGTCGAACTGCCTGACTCGGTAACTACCGATGAGTTAGCCGAACGGCTAACCATGTACGACCTGAAACTCGAGGAGATCCTCGGCGGCGGATTCAGTGGTCCGCTGACGGTCGGCCGAGTCTTGGCGATCTCGCCTGAAGAGCAGAAGAACGGCAAGACGATCAACTGGTGCCGGGTCGATGTCGGACCTAGCCACAACGAAGCCTCGGTTCCCGACGCGCCTGGTGAAGACGTGCCCTCGCGCGGAATCATTTGCGGCGCCCACAATTTCGGAGTCGGCGATCTGGTCGTGGTCTCGCTGCCGGGCACCTACCTGCCCGCACTTGGGTTCGAAATAGGCTCCCGAAAGACCTACGGGCACGTTTCGGACGGCATGATCTGCTCGACGGCTGAGCTAGGTATCGCCGACGACTCCGAGGGCATCATCGTTCTCGAGCCGGGCACAGCCAGCCCCGGCGACGACGCGATCAAACTTCTTGGGTTGGACAACCAGACTCTGGATTTGGAAGTAAATCCTGACCGTGGCTATGCCTGGAGCCTGCGCGGAGTTGCGCGCGACACTGCGCTCGCCTTCGGCTTGGATTTCGTCGACCCGGCAGACATCGAGCCGGCCAACACCGAGCAACCTGCCTACCCGGTGCGTGTCGAAGACCCGCAGGCGTGCCCGGTGTTCACCACGGTCGAAGTGCACGGGATTGATCCGCATGCCAAGACGCCAGCCTGGCTGGCTAGCCGAATCACCGACGCCGGCATGCGCCCGATCTCGTTGACGGTAGACATCAGCAACTACGTGATGCTCGAACTTGGTCAACCGAATCACTGCTACGACCGAGCCAAACTAAACGGTGCCATCGTGGTGCGGCGGGCAAGCAGCGGCGAACTGCTCAAGACGCTAGACGACGTCGAACGCAAACTCACCCCGGACGATTTGGTCATCGCAGATGACGGTGGCGCAATCGGTCTGGCCGGCGTGATGGGCGGGGACCGGGTGGAAATCGATTCGACCAGCACCGAGGTGGTAATCGAAGCGGCTCACTTTGATCCCGTCACGGTATTTCGTGCCCAGAAGCGCCACCGTCTGCCCAGCGAAGCGGCTAAGCGGTTCGAGCGCGGCGTCGACCCGCAGTTGCCACTTCGAGCGGCAACGCGAGTCGCTGAACTTCTGGTCGAACTAGCCGGCGGCACCGTGCAACCGGGTGCGACCGTCGTCGGTGAGGTTGCGCCGCGTGGCGCCGTGGAGTTCAACGTCGATCTGCCAGCAAAGATCAGCGGCGTGGAAATCTCGCCGGAGTTCGCCGCCGACGCCTTTGTTCGCAATGGCTGCCAAGTAGAACGCGACGGCGAAACCTTCAAGGTGACGCCGCCATCTTGGCGGTTCGACCTTTCGGACCCGTACGACTACGTGGAAGAGGCGTTGCGCTCGGCCGGTTATGAGAACGTGCCTTCGATTTTGCCCACTCCCACTGGCGGGCGAGGGCTTTCTCGTGAACAGCAGTTGCGCCGGCGCATCGGCCAAGTTGTCGCTGGCGCTGGCCTGACCGAGGTTTCGACTTTGCCGTTCGTCGGCGGTGCCGATCTGGCCAAGCTCGGCATCGACCAAGCAGATCCGCGACATGAGCTCGTGTTGCTTGCGAATCCGCTTTCGGCCGAGGAACCTGGGTTGACTCCTACCTTGTTGATCGGGCTGCTCCGGGCGGCCTCATTGAACGTCGGTCGTGGTCACGACAACGTTCAAATCAGCGAAATCGGCCGGGTTTTCAGTAAGCGTGCTGGTGCCAACGCCGCGCCGATTTATGGTGTCGACTCGCGCCCCACGCCAGCACAACTTGCAGCCCTCGACGCCGCCCTGCCCAACCAGCCGCGTCACCTCGGCGCGGTTCTGGTGGGGGAGCGGGAGCGCTCTGGCTGGAATGGCACC
>JAPXRA010000208.1:0-3469 GCA_033813795.1 Aeromicrobium sp.
TCGGTGAACGCACCAACATCACCGGTTCGGCCAGGTTCCGCAATCTGATCAAGGCCGAGGACTACCCCACCGCGCTCGCCGTGGCTCTGCAGCAGGTGGAAAACGGCGCCCAAGTCATCGACATCAACATGGACGAAGGCATGATCGACGGCGTTGCCGCGATGGATCGCTTCACTAAGTTGATCGCCACCGAACCGGACATCAGCCGAGTGCCGGTGATGGTGGACTCCTCCAAGTTCCCGGTGATCGAAACCGGGCTTAAGGCCATCCAAGGAAAATCGATCGTGAACTCGATTTCACTCAAAGAAGGCGAAGAGAAGTTCGTTCGTGAGGCGAAGCTGTGCCGCAAGTATGGCGCCGCAGTGGTCGTGATGGCGTTCGACGAAGACGGTCAAGCAGACAACCTCGAACGACGCAAAGAAATCTGTGCGCGTGCCTACCGGATCTTGGTTGAAGAAGTCGGTTTCCCGGCCGAAGACATCATTTTTGACCCGAACGTGTTCGCGGTGGCCACCGGAATTGAAGAGCATGCCGAATACGGTCTGGACTTCATCGAGGCGACTCGCTGGATCAAGCAGAACCTGCCAGGCGCGCTCGTGTCTGGCGGCGTTTCGAACGTGTCGTTCTCTTTCCGCGGCAATAACACGGTGCGCGAGGCGATCCACGCGGTGTTCTTGTTCCACGCGATCAAGGCCGGAATGGACATGGGAATCGTCAACGCTGGCGCGCTAGTGCCCTACGACACCGTCCCAACCGAACTTCGTGACCGAATCGAAGACGTGATCTTGAACCGGCGCGAAGACGCCACCGAACGCCTGCTCGAGATCGCCGGCGACTTCGCCGGGACGGGCGCAGCGGCCGAAGTGGCTACCGAAGAGTGGCGTGAACTTCCGCCGCCCGAGCGGATCACGCACGCGCTGGTCAAGGGCATTGACGCCCACGTCGAGGCCGACACTGAAGAGCTTCGCGTGCTCATTTCCGAGCGCGGTGGCCGCCCGATCGAAGTCATCGAAGGCCCACTGATGGACGGCATGAACGTCGTCGGCGACCTGTTCGGTGAGGGCAAAATGTTCCTGCCGCAAGTGGTCAAATCAGCGCGAGTCATGAAAAAGGCCGTCGCCTATCTGATCCCGTTTATCGAGGCCGAAAAGCAACCAGGCGACGCCTCGAACACCAACGGCACGATCGTCATGGCCACGGTCAAGGGCGACGTGCACGACATCGGCAAGAACATCGTTGGTGTGGTGTTGCAGTGCAACAACTACGAAGTGATCGACCTTGGCGTGATGGTGCCGGCGCAGAAGATTCTCGACGCGGCCATTGAGCACAATGCGGACGTGATTGGTCTTTCTGGGCTGATCACCCCGTCGCTAGATGAGATGGAGAACTTCGCCGCTGAAATGAAGCGGCAAGAGTTCGAAATTCCGCTGCTTATCGGCGGCGCGACCACTTCGCGTGCGCACACCGCGGTGAAGGTTGACCGTAAATACGACGGACCGGTCGTTTGGGTCAAGGACGCTTCGCGTTCGGTGCCGGTGGTGGCTTCGTTGCTGTCGGACGAACGCCGTCCGCAGCTGTTGGCAGACCTCAAGACCGACTACGACGCCCTGCGCGAACGGCACGCTGCCCGCGGAGACGCCAAGAAGATCCTGCCCTTGGCAGCAGCTCGCGCCGACGAGACTGCGCTGGACTGGGCAGATTACACCCCGCCGGTGCCGAAGGTGCTTGGCGCGCAGACGATCAGTGACTATTCGCTGGCTGAACTGCGCAACTACATCGACTGGCAGCCGTTCTTCAACGCCTGGGAGATGAAGGGTTCGTTCCCCGACATCTTGAACTCCCCCAGCCACGGCGAAGCGGCGCGCAAACTTTACGAAGACGCCAACAACATGCTCGACCAGATCATTGCCGAAAAGTGGCTGACCGCGTCTGCGGCCTATGGACTGTTCCCGGCTGCCCGAGACGAGGACAGCACGATCGTCTACGCCGACGAATCACGCACCACTGAATTGGCACGATTCCACCATCTGCGCCAGCAGACCGAACACCGGGCTGGCGTGCCACACCGCTCTTTGGCCGACTTCATCGCTCCGGCAGACTCAGGGTTGGCCGACTACGTCGGTGCTTTTGCCGTCACCGCCGGACTGGGCAGCACCGACAAAGTGATGGAGTTCAAAGCCGAGTTGGACGACTATTCGGCCATCATGGTGGAGGCCTTGGCCGACCGGCTTGCCGAAGCGTTCGCCGAGCGCCTCCACGAACGAGTCCGCACTGAGTTCTGGGGCTACGCGCCTGATGAAGACTTCGACAACACCGATCTGATCAAGGAACGCTACGACGGCATCCGGCCCGCCCCGGGTTACCCGGCATGTCCTGAACACACCGAAAAGTCGACGATCTGGGAACTGCTCGACGTGCAAGAACGCGCCGGCATCGAACTGACCGACTCGATGGCGATGTGGCCAGGCGCTTCGGTAAGCGGCCTGTACTTCTCCCACCCGAAGTCGCAGTACTTCGTACTCGGTCGCATTGGTCGTGACCAAATCGAGGACTACGCCGCCCGAAAAGGTTGGACGATCGCCGAAACCGAGCGCTGGTTGTCGTCAAACCTCGGCTACCGAACAGAGGATGAGTAGTCTGGTCAGGTGAGCAACCTCGACCCGAGCGCGTTACGTGACCCGTGGCTTTTGGCCGCATTCGGCGGCTGGAACGATGCCGCCGACGCCGCGACCGGTGTGGTCGACCACCTGATCCAGGAGTGGGACGCAGAGGTGTTCGCCGAACTTGATCCAGAAGAGTTCTACGACTTCCAGGCGGTGCGACCGACACTCACGCCAAGCGAATCTGGCGTCCGGCAGGTGCTGTGGCCAACGCCGACCTTGTTCTTGGCCCAGCCCAAGAACCTCGATCGTGACGTCTTACTCTTGCGTGCGGTTGAACCGAACTATCGCTGGCGGTCCTTTTGCAACTCGGTGATCGATTTGGCCCAAGCCGCTCGGGTGCGCGAATTCATCACGATTGGTGCGCTACTGTCGGACAATCCGCACACTCACCCGGTGGCCACCAGCGCGATGACGAACGAACCTCAGATGCTGGAGCGGCTCGCGATCGAGCAGGCCAACTACGCCGGACCGATCGGCATCGCGACGGTTTTGCACGACTTCGCCAGCCTCGCCGGGATGAGCGCGGCGAGCATTTGGGCGGCAGTCCCCCACTACTTTCCCGATCCGCCGTGTGCGAAGGCGAGCCTGGCATTGTTGGGCGCGGTCGAGGACGCGCTCGCCATCGGCCTACCGCAGGGCCTGTTGCCCGACCAAGCCAAGCATTGGCAACAGAACGCCGACCAACTCATGGCCGAGGATGAAATCAGGCACATAAGTTCGCAGGGCATCAACTTGGGCAGTCATAGCATGACGCACGCGAACCTGACTGATCTCGATCAGGAAGAGCTTTATCGCCAGCTTAAGGA
>JAPXRA010000209.1:0-3450 GCA_033813795.1 Aeromicrobium sp.
GACTGGTTCCGCCGCCAGCGGATGCCCGCCTCGACGAAGTCATCGATTTCACCATCGAGAACCGACTGGGTGTTTCCGGTCTCGTGCTCGGTGCGTAGGTCCTTGACCAACTGGTACGGGTTGAGCACATAGTTGCGCATTTGGTCGCCCCAACTGGCCGCCACGTCGCCGCGCAGTTCATCGAGTTGCGCCCGCTCTTCGGCCTTCTTGAGCGCGAGCAGTTTCGCCTTCAAAATAACCATCGCGCTGGCCTTGTTTTGCAGCTGCGACTTCTCGTTTTGGCAACTGACCACCACGCCTGTCGGCAGGTGGGTCAACCGCACGGCCGAGTCGGTGGTGTTGACGCTCTGACCGCCCGGGCCGCTTGACCGGTAGACGTCGACGCGGATTTCCTCATCGGGGATGTCGATGTCGTCGGTGGCTTCAAGCACGGGAACGACTTCGACTGCCGCGAACGAGGTTTGGCGACGGCCCTGGTTGTCGAACGGGCTAATCCGCACGAGCCGGTGGGTGCCGGCCTCGACCGAAAGCGTGCCGTAGGCATAAGGAGCCTTGACCGCGAAGGTGGTCGACTTCAAGCCAGCCTCTTCGGCATAAGAGGTGTCGTAGATTTCCACGGTGTACTTGTGCCGCTCGGCCCAGCGCACATACATCCGCTGCAGCATTTCGGCAAAGTCGGCCGCATCGACGCCGCCTGCGCCCGAACGGATCGTGACTAGGGCATCGCGTTCGTCGTATTCGCCCGAAAGCAGTGTCCGCACTTCTAGGCTGTCGATCGAAACGGCCAACCGATCCAGTTCGGCGGCGGCCTCGTTTACCGAATCGTCGTCGCCTTCTTCGGCGGCAAGTTCGATCAGTACTTCGACGTCGTCTAGGCGCTGGCGCAGTCCGCTAACCCGTTCCACTTCCGCCTGAAGCGCAGAGAGCCGACCCGTGACCCGCTGGGCGTTTGCTTGGTCATCCCAAAGATCTGGTGCGCCGACTTCTTCTTGAAGGGCAGCGATTTCGGCCTCAATCTTGGGCAGGTCAAGCACCGTCTCGATCGAACTCAAGGTTGCGTCGAGTTTCTTGATCCGGTCAGTGAAGTCGATGGCCACCTGTCGAGGCTACCGGTCGTGGCGCTCTGATACCGAATCACCCAGATACCGAAGGTATTGAAAAACCGTGGGTATGTGGCGTCATTTCGGCCCAAACCGTCCGTCTCACCGGCATCATCAGTTCAGCAACACCGACATAGAAGTCGGTTTGCAGGGCAAAAGGAGACGACGATGAAGCAAGATCAGATTCACACCACCGGCGCCGCAATCGTGTTCGGTTTGGTCGTGTTCGTTGTTCTCCCGGCCGTTTCCACCATCGGCATCGTGGCCGCAGTGGCTACCTCGCTGGGCCTGCTCGCCATTTCCATGATCGCCACTGTCGCGATCGCCAAACGACTGCCCGAAGCACCGGCCTTGGCCTATGACCCGGCGTGGGACAACGGCGCCGAAGATTTCGCCCGCCTCGGCTGAGGCAGAATCTACTCGCTGAATTGCTGCTCAGCGAGCAGTACTTCAGCGCCCAGCGTTAATGAAGTGAGTTGGCGTCTGGGAAACGGGCTGCGGATCGGCAACTTGACCGATGACCGTAATCGTGGCGAAGAAGGTCGCACACGAAAGCACAAGGGCCGCTCGACTAACTGAGCGCCAATGAATGCGGTTCATGACTATAGGTAACCGAAACTCGGTGAACTCCAAGCGAACCTGCCACGAAGTCTGATCGACACCTACCTGACACCCTGGCGTGGCCTTCGGGTGCATGATTGAACAATGAATACCCCGATCACTCCGGCTGGCTGGTACGACGACGGCCACGGCAGTTTGCGCTGGTGGGACGGCAGCGTTTGGACCGACCACACTGCGCCACTCAAACATGAGCCCGCAGGCCCAGCCGCACCTGCCGCGGCCGAGACGCGGGTTGAGGTGCTACCTCCGGCCACCAAGGTTGAGGTGAAGTCGTCTGCCGTTTGGTGGGCGGTGCCGATCGCATTGCTGGTGTCCGCCGTTCTGGGCGGACTGTGCGCGTCAGTAGTTTGGCGCGGGTTCGACCCGGCGCCGTTGAACGAAACCTTCGACCGTTACACCGCTGCCATTGCGAACAAGGATTGCGCCGAGTTTGAGGCAGTCACCACTCCCGGATTCCGTGAAGACCTGACCGAAGCCGCGTTCGACTGCGAAATCTGGATGGCCGCGAACAGTGGCAAACCCACCGGTAAGCGGATTTTTGGTTTCCGGATAGGTCCGGTCGGGATGCTTGCGGTTACCGCACCAGCCAACGGCCGTGGCGTGGATCCAAATCTTGACAGCTTGGACACTGCTTGGATCTATTCGTTTGAGCGCGTTGACGGCAAATGGCTGTTGTCCGACATAGACGATGAGAGCGATGGAAGCTTCACCTACGAGTACTCGACCAGTTATTCAATCTAGGCGAAGCGTTCCGGTTGCTTCGGCTCTAATCGTCGTCCGGCCGGTGAAGCCCGGCGGCACCAGCGGCAGGGTGATTTGACGGCGAAGACCGACCTGAACCTCGTCGGCTCGCACGCGCACTTCATAACCCACGCTGGCCGGCAAGACTTCGGCGACCAATTCGCTGGCCGCATCTGGATCTAGTTTCGCTTGGGCATCGACCCCGTCACGGTAGACCGCTCCGGCGTCGAGCCCGTCGGTGGCGTGCAACGCCGCCCGGTCGGCCAGATTCATCAACTCGCGCCGTTGCAAGAACGCCGCCGAGGAGTTGACCACCACCACGACTAGCAGGCCCAAGACCACTAGAAAACCGAGAGTCAACACGGTGACATTCGCACGTTCTGGCCTAGTCACTTGCCCGCCCGATACTTGCCGAAGGGTTCGGTGTGCTTGGAGTCGACGTCAATTTTCGCGATCGGGTCCCCGAGCACGTCTGGAGCCAATGGGAGTCGTTGCTGAGCATGCACCGTAGCGATCACCGTCGAGCCGGGCGCAAAGCAGGTCCGCTGACAGCGCAAGTTGATTCTCGCCCCGGTGACGCCGTGGTCGGCCAACACGATTTCGGCGGCCTGGTTCGCCCGGCGGCCTGCCTCTGCTTCATCGCTTGCGCTAAGGAATGCGCGCGCTGCGGCTTCACTAGCCGCGGTTACGCCGTAGGCGGTGCGCTGGGTTTCGAACACCGCCACCACGAAATAGACCAACGGAACCAGCAACAGCAAGGTCAGCCAAGTGAACTCGACGGTGGCGCTGCCGCGTTCGCGGCTCACTGGTCTACCTGCCGCACTGCATGCCCAGTGGCTGAAACCTGCACCCCCGGCCCCCAAAGGCCCAGCGGCGGAACCGAACCGCTGACCCGCACCTCTACTAGGTCAATCCCAGATTTGGTGACCCAACCGGCCGTAACGTCTGACGCGAACCGGTCAGCCAAAGTCGTAGCGATCACCTGTTT
>JAPXRA010000210.1:0-3438 GCA_033813795.1 Aeromicrobium sp.
GCCACTATCTGCCAATCGGCGACGAGTTTTTGCAGCCAAGAGACCTGCTCGCCGGTGAGCAGGGATCGCGAAGTTGCAAGTTCGTCGAGGAAGGACACAGTACGAAGACTAGGACCTCAATCACAAAACGACTCAAGCGAACCCGACTCACGGGTAACCTGCGTCACATGACTGATGAGCAATCCACCGCCGAACTGCCAGAGCCGACCGGCCCGCACGGCGGCCATCACGCCCTCGACGTGGCCAAGGCACACGGCGCAGAGGCTATGTTCACCCTCTCGGGCGCACACATTTTCCCGATCTATGACGCCGCGGTTCAGTCTGAGCCGCAGTTCCCGATCGTGGATGTACGTCACGAGCCAACCGCGGTTTTTGCCGCGGAGGCAATCGGCAAGCTGACCCGCAAGCCGGGCCTTGCGGTGCTGACCGCTGGCCCAGGCGTCACAAACGGCGTCAGTCCAATCGCACAGGCTTACTTCTCCGGTGCACCGCTGGTCGTCCTTGGCGGACGCGCACCAGCGGCAACTTGGGGCAGCGGCACGCTCCAAGAACTTGATCACCCGCCGATCTTCGAGTCGGTTTCGAAATACTCAGCCACCGCGGCGACCTTGGCCGACATCGCACCGGTGATCGACGAAGCGTTCACCCTGGCTGGCTCATCACACCGTGGACCGGCATTCGTCGATATTCCGATGGATGAGTTCTTCAACTCCGGACCGGTCAACCACGTCTCAACCGGCAACACCACCGCCGCGATCGAGCCCGACAGCGACTCGATCGCCAAGATCGCAACCTTGCTGGCCGGCGCAAAGCGTCCCGTGCTCATTTTGGGCTCCGACGTTTGGGCCGATCACGCCGAAGAAGCGGCGCTTCGCTTCGTAACCGAAACCAACATCGCGGCCATCGCCAACGGCATGGGTCGCGGCGTAGTGCCTGGCGGACACCCCAACTTGGTCACCAAGGCTAGGTCGAAAGCCTTGGGTACCGCCGACCTGGTGATCGTGGTCGGCACACCGCTGGACTTCCGACTCGGGTTTGGTCGCTTTGGTGGCAAGGAAGGCGCACCAGCCGCAGTCACAGTTCACATCGCGGACTCCCCGGGCCAGTTGTCGACGCACGCCGAACTAGGCGCAAGCGTTGCCGGCGACTTGACCCAGGTTTTCGATGGCCTACTCGCTGGCCTGCAAACTGCGGCAAGCAAGCCAGACTGGTCGTCTTGGCTTAGCGAACTTCAGGCCGTAGTTGCTCAGACCAAGGAGCTGGACAACACGATCTTGACTTCGACGGCCAGCCCGATCCATCCGGCACGGATCTACGGCGAACTGCTGCCTCGCTTAGCCGACGACGCGGTCGTGATCGGTGACGGCGGTGACTTCGTGTCGTTCGCCGGCAAGTTCGTCGAACCGGCCAAGCCAGGCGGCTGGCTCGATCCCGGCCCCTACGGTTGCCTCGGCGCTGGACTTGGCGCCGCCATGGCCGCGCGAATTGCCCGCCCGTCGAGCCAAGTTGTGCTGCTTTACGGCGATGGCGCCGCAGGCATGAGCCTGATGGATGTAGACACCCTGGTACGTCACAACCTTCCGGTCGTCATGATCGTCGGCAACAACTCGGCCTGGGGCCTAGAAAAGATGCCGATGCAGTTGCTCTACGGCTACGACGTGGCCGCTGATTTGGCGCCCAATACGCGCTATGACCAGGTCGTAACTGCGCTCGGTGGCGGTGGCGAGTTCGTAACCGATCCAAATCAGATCGGTCCGGCGATCGATCGCGCGTTCGCTTCTGGCGTGCCGTACTTGGTCAACATCGCCACCGACATCAACGCGCAGTACCCCCGCGCAACAATGGGAGTCTGATTAACTCATGCCGAATCTTCACCAGATCAACATGTCAACCGCAACCACGACCCACGTCGTTGCTCCAGAACACACCGCCGCGGCCGTAGGCAGCGGTGCACTGAACGTGCTCGGCACGCCGGTCGTGGTCGCCTGGCTCGAAGAAGCGACGTGTGCAGCACTTCGGCTGGACGAGGGCCTAACCAGCGTCGGGATAGAGGTTCGAATCGAACACACCGCACCCAGCGCGATCGGGTCCACGATCACCGCAACAGCCACTACGACGTTCAACGACGGCAGAAATGTCGACTTTGACGTGGTCGCGGTCGATCAGTCTGGAGTCGAAGTTGCGGCCGGCAAGGTGCGGCGAGTGATCGTGAATGCGGAGCGATTTATGGCGCGCGTTTCGGGTATGGCAAACTAGAGAGTCGAGACTTTCGAGGAGGAGACCATGGGTAAGACCGGTCGCAAGCGTCGCGCACGTCGCAAGAAGGGCGCGAACCACGGCAAGCGCCCCAACGCGTGAACCGTCATTGACATGACGAAACCCCATCCAACTGGATGGGGTTTCGTGCTTATTCGAGTCTTTTAGTTCAGTAGTTTTCGGTGCGAATCTCGATCTGAACCGCACGAATTTGCATCAACACGCGTTCGCGAAGCGGCGCCGGCGCAGTCTCGGTGCACGAACGACTCACGATCATCTTGACCACCTGCTCCATCTGAAATTCGGTCAGGCAGTCAGCGCAGGACTCAAGATGTGACTCGATCTGATCGCAACTGGCGGTATCGATCTCGTGGTCAATGAACTCATAGAGTTTTGCTAGGGCGTCTTCGCAGTCCGGTCCGTCACAGCTCATTGTTTTCACCTCCGGCCCGAACAGCTATTCCACTCTCACGCGCGTAGTCCGAAAGAAGTTCACGAAGTTGGCGCCGCCCGCGGTGAAGCCTAGACATCACCGTGCCGATAGGCGTGTCCATGATCTCGGCAATCTCCTTGTAGGGGAAGCCTTCGACGTCCGCCAAATAGACCGCATAGCGGAAGTCTTCGGGCAGGGCTTGCAAAGCTGCTTTCACATCGGAGTCGGGCAAGCGTTCAAGCGCTTCCATTTCTGCCGACTTCAAGCCGGTCGGCGCATGTGAGGCCGCAGCAGCGATTTGCCAGTCTTCTACTTCATCGGAAACTTGCTTCGGCTGACGCTGTTTCTTGCGGTAGTTGTTGATGTAACTGTTGGTCAAGATTCGGTAGAGCCACGCTTTTAGGTTCGTGCCTGGTTTGAACTGGTGGAACGAACTAAACGCCTTCACGTAAGTTTCTTGGACCAAGTCCTCCGCATCGTGGGCATTGCGGGTCATTCGCAATGCGGCCGAATACAACTGGTTCAAAAATGGCAGCGCGTCGGCTTCGAACCGAGCCTGCCGTTCGGCAGCGGTCTCGGTCGACGGGTCGACTGCGGTGTCATCACTCATCGCTTCAAACCCTACTGCGCCCTTCGGCGGTAAACATGCAAGCATCCACCAACCTCCTCAACAGAACCAACTGCTTTGGCGACTGGACTATTCCGCGGCCAATGGCTCAACCAGTTGTGGGCCGTTGTTCCGCACGTTA
>JAPXRA010000211.1:0-3398 GCA_033813795.1 Aeromicrobium sp.
TGAACCGTGATTCGGCCAAGGTCATGCTTGGCACGTGGGGAAAGTCCGTCCAAGGAGCGCTGATGGTCGCTGCTGGGCAAGAGAAAGTGGTGGGTGTCTGGCGCGACTTTGCCCGAATCACCGAAACAAAGAAGTCGACCGTGACGGTGCGTGGGTTCGCCTTCGGTCGCCCGGTAATCGACATTGACGGCGGCGTCTGGTTGGTGGACCAGACTCGGGGTCGCGCACGGGTCCGCTTCAGTCAGGGCGAGGCGGTTCGCTTGCTGCCCGGTTTGGATCTGCCAGCTTTGACCTCCTTTGCGATTTCACCAGATGGTGCTCGCTACGCAGTTACGGTCGGCGGGTCGATCTACGTCGGTCAAGTTCAACGGCGCGATCGTCAGGCGGTGGCCCTAACCAAGCCGCGCCGACTGCCGAGCAAGCCAAATGCGAGCGAGGTGGTCTGGGTGTCGGGGGTCAGGCTCGCCTATCTGGACCGGGCCACGCCCTCGGTGCAGTCAGTTCGGATCGACGGTACCGGCGAGATTGGTTCGTGGCCCGGCGGCGGGCAGTTGTTGCCCAAAGTTAACCCAGTTTCGCTGTTCGCAACCCCGGCGGCCGACGCCGAGGTCTACCTACTTGACGACGCCGGTGACCTTTGGGTTTTGGATCGGACGAGGTGGGTGCGGGCGCCAATCGAGGACGTAACCGGGATCGGTTGAGTATCCACAACCTCGTTCGTTGACCGGTTGGGTTCGTTTGGACTGGGCCAAACTGGCGCGGTGAGCCGACTCATCGCCAGCGCTGCCGACATCTTCTTGGGCACGGTCTGCCCGAGTTGTGAAAAGCCGGGACTTCGCACCTGTCGAAGTTGTGTGGCCGCGTTGCAGTTGACGCCAATAGTCAGTGAAGTGATCGGGGTGCCGGTGGTATCGGCCGGGGCTTATGACGATGAGCTCCGCGAAGTTTTGCTTTCGTGGAAAGTCGGTCAACGGCACGGTCATGACGCGGTGTTGGCGCACTTCTTGGCGGTTGCGGTGTTGGAACTGATCGCCGAGGCAAACGAGGTGGTGTTGGTGCCGATTCCGGCATCTGCCCGAAGCCGTCGCGAACGCAAGCGCGACCACATTGCCGAACTGGCCAAGCGCGCCAGGGCAGAGCTTGCCCGAGTCGGGGTCGCGGCGAAGTGGCGCCGAGGTCTAAGACTCGTTCGGCAACCGGCCGAACAACACAACCTTGGAAAAGGTGAACGGCAACGCAACCTAGCCGGCAGCATGCAAGCGCGCAGGTTTGGGCCTAAGGCGGCGCCCGTGGTGGTGGTTGACGATATTTTGACCACCGGCGCCACTTTGGCCGAAGCCGTCGCGACCTTGCAATCTCAGCCCGGCATAAGGGTGCTGGGCGCGGCCACCGTGGCCGCGACGAGATGAGTTCGCCGAACGGTAGCGGTTCGGCCATCAAACCGGCTAGGTTCGAAGTGAGCCCAAAACCTCAGGGCGATGAATTACTAAGCGAGGAGTCGAACATGGAAATCGTGGTCACCGGTCGCAACAGTGAGATCTCGGATCGATTCCGAGAGCACGTCGCAGACAAACTCCAGCGCATCGACAAATTCGATGCCCGTCAGCGAATCACTCGCGTAGAAGTGGAGGTGACTCACGAGAAGAACCCGCGCCAACACGACAAGGCCGCGAAGGTCGAAATGACTCTGCGGTCGCCTGGCCCGGCGATCCGAGTCGAAGCGGTTTCCCCCGATCAACATTCCGCCCTTGACGCAGCCATGGACAAGCTCGAAGTTCGATTGCGCAAGATCGTCGACCGGCAGCGCCGTCACCGCGACAAGCACATGCCCGGCACCTTGGAAGAGGCGGCTGCGGACTTGTTCCGAGTTGAAGACCCGGTCGATGACGGGCCAGAAGTTCGCCAAGTCGCGAGCATGGAAGTCCAAGGCGATGGCCCGCTCGTGGTCCGCGAGAAGGAGCACGAATCCAAGGCGATGACTTTGGATCAGGCTCTCTACGAGATGGAACTGGTCGGGCACGACTTCTACCTCTTCGTAGAAAAGGACTCGATGAAGCCGAGTGTGGTCTACCGCCGAAAGGGATACGACTACGGGGTTTTGCGGCTCACCGTCCAAGAGTGAACCGCAAATTCGTGGCATGATCGACTCGTGAGCACATCTGCGGACGCCATCCGAGTGCTCCTAGTTGACGACCAAGAGTTGTTCCGTCGCGGTGTGACGATGGTTCTTGGCGCCGACGGGGGCTTTGAGATCGAAGACGTTGACGACGGTGATACTGCCCTTGAACGCATTGCCGAGGAGCCCTTTGATGTGGTTCTGCTGGACGTGCGGATGCCGGGGCGAAGCGGCGTTGAAGTCTGTGCGGCGATCAAGGAGACGGCCCCGACCACGGGGATCATCATGTTGACCGCCAGTGACGACGAGGCAGATCTGTACGAGTCGATCAAGGCTGGTGCGGCCGGCTACCTGCTAAAGGACGGTTCGACCTACGACCAGGTCGCTGAAGCCGTTCGGCTGGTAGCGGCCGGCCAGTCACTGATTAGCCCGAGTATGGCGACCAAGCTCCTCGACGAGTTCGTGCACATGGCCAAGGGTCCTGCCCCGGCCACCACCTTGACCAGTCGCGAACTTGAAGTGTTGCGGCTGGTCGCGCACGGAAAGAGCAACCGCGATATCGCTTCGGAGTTGTTTATTAGCGAGAACACGGTCAAGAACCACATCCGCAATATTTTGGAGAAACTCCAGATGAAGTCACGGATGGAAGCGGCAATGTACGCGGTGCGCAGCAAGTTGGTTGACGACGTTCTGTGAAGCTCTCGGCGCAGGCGGCGCGGCGGATCGCGCTGTCGGCTCAAGGGTTCACTCGGCCAAAGCCAGTTGAGGTCAAGCGATCGAACCTAGCCGCAGTGGTGCGCCGGCTCGGTTTCTTCCAAATCGATTCGGTCAACGTTTTGCAACGCGCGCACTACCTGCCGTTGTATTCGCGACTCGGCGGCTACGACACCGAACTGCTGCATCGGGCGGCCTACCGTTCACCTCGGCTGCTGGTTGAGTACTGGGCGCACGAGGCCGCCTTGGTCGACGTCGACTTGTGGCCGGCGATGAGCCACAAGATGCGCTCCGGCCACGGTATGTGGGGATCTATCGGGGCCGTCGGTGCCGAACAACCAGAACTAGTGGCTGCCGTCTACGATCTTGTCGCCGAACTCGGGCCAATCACTGCTCGTGAACTGGATGCCAAACTGGCCGGCGGTCAACGTCGCCGCGAACACTGGGGCTGGAACTGGTCGACGACAAAGCAGGCACTGGAGTACCTATTTTTCGTCGGCCGGATCACCTCAGCTAGACGCAACGCCTCGTTTGAACGGGCCTATGACCTGCCAGAGCGCGTCTTGCC
>JAPXRA010000212.1:0-3384 GCA_033813795.1 Aeromicrobium sp.
TCTTTGCTTTTTCCACCACTTCACTCCACCAAGGG
Source organism: Aeromicrobium sp. (assembly GCA_033813795.1). Lineage (GTDB taxonomy): Bacteria > Actinomycetota > Actinomycetes > Propionibacteriales > Nocardioidaceae > Aeromicrobium. The sequence continues at coordinate 36 of JAPXRA010000212.1, forward strand.
GACTGCGCTGCAATCGCAGTCCCCATTTGCTGTTCGGGGGTCAAAAGAAATTCAGATATTGACGAAATGTGGGTGAATGGTGGAGCGTTGTGGTTTAGAGTGGGGCAAAGTGGTGGACACACTGAAATTTCGGCCCTAGGAGACGACGTGAAGCAGGAGGTGCGAGATGACAAACACTTCGGTGTACTTCTTCGGCACCTTCACGCCGCGACTCGACGAGAAGGGGCGCTTGTTCCTGCCGGCGAAGTTCCGGCCGATGCTCAGCGAAGGGGTCGTGCTCACGCGCGGCCAGGATCACTGCGTATACGGCTGGACGCCCGATGCGTTCGAGCAGTTCTCGACGCGAGCTCGGCAGGCGTCGTTCTCCAACAAGGAAGCACGCAACTTCATCCGGATGCTGTTTGGTGGGGCAGCACACGAGGTGCCGGACAAACAGGGACGAGTGCCGATCTCGGCGCTGCTACGCGACTGGGCCGCGCTCGATCGCGACTGCACGGTCGTCGGCACCGGCGAACGGTTCGAGATCTGGGACTCGGCGAAGTGGCAGGAGTTCTCCGAGGCGAACGAGGAGGGCTTCGCGGACTTGTCCGAGGAGATCTATCCGGGGATTTTCTAGCCGGAGAACTTTTGTTGGCGGTGGGGTGCGACACCCGCCTGATGGGAACTGACATCACTTCCCCGATGTCAGAGTCTGACGGGCGGGCATCGGACCCCACCGCCGCAAAGGGGGCAAAATGAGCGCCGCTCACGTCCCGGTGATGCTCGATCAAGTTGTTGCGCAGTTCGCCGATGTTGTGGCGCGCGATAGCGATGCAGTCTTGGTCGATTGCACTTTGGGCTTGGGTGGCCATAGCGAAGCGATGCTCACCGAGTTTCGTTCGGCAACGGTGATCGGAATCGATCGCGATCAAGAAGCTCTGCAACGTTCGATCACCCGCCTGGCTGGCTTCGGCGACCGGTTCTGCGGTGCGCATGCGGTCTACGACGAAATCGCCGATGTGGTTTCGGGATCGGGCAGAACCGGAATTGACGGTGTGCTGTTCGATCTGGGAGTTTCGTCGATGCAACTGGATTTGGCTGATCGAGGATTCGCCTACGCTCAGGACGCGCCATTGGACATGCGGATGAACTCGCAAGACTCCTTGACAGCGGCCGACATACTCAACACTTATGCCGAGGCCGACCTAGCGCGGATCCTGCGTGAGTACGGCGAAGAAAAGTTCGCAAAGCGAATCGCCAGCCGGGTCGTGACTGAACGGCAAATTCAACCGATCTGGCGCAGCGAACAACTCGTGGAATTGATCCGGCGTGCTCTTCCTGCCGCAGCGATGCGCACCGGCGGAAACCCGGCCAAGCGCACCTTCCAAGCTTTGCGAATTGAAGTCAACGACGAACTTGCGGTCTACCGACGCGCGCTGCCTGCCGCGCTAGAACTGCTGCACCCAGGAGGACGCGTGGTCGTGTTGTCTTATCACTCCTTGGAAGACCGAATCACCAAACGCGTGTTCGCTGAGGCCACCACCTCTAAAGCGCCGCGTGACCTGCCGGTGGTTCCAGAAGAGATGAAACCAAAGTTCCGGCTCTTGACCCGCGGAGCGGTTCAGGCCACCGAAGAAGAAATTGCTGCAAACCCTCGCGCCCGCTCGGTCCGGATGCGCGCGATTGAACGGATCTCGGTATGAGCACAGCCACTTCACCACGCTCAGGTTCACGCACAACCTACGGCCGTTCGGCCGGGCTCACTTCGGGTCTGGCGGCGCGCGGGCGCGATGTTCGCGTTGTTGGACTCAGGCTCGTTGGGCCGGTCCGCATCAAGGCTCGCAAGGCGCCGTTCGTGGCCGTCTTGATCGCCGTGGTCGCAGCCGGCCTCGTCGGTCTGGTGTTGCTCAGCACCACGATGCAGACGCAAGCGTTCAAGATCACCGACCTGCAGCGCCAAGCCAGCGTGCTGGCGGCCGAACGAGATCAGGCGGCCAGCGAAGTCGCTTCGCTAAGCAATCCGGCTGCCTTGGCCGATCGTGCACTCGAGGTCGGGATGGTGCCGAATGCGAACCCGGTTTTCTTGCGCCTAACCGACGGCCGAGTGATCGGCGACCCTGAGCCGGCTGAGGCCGGAACGAACGTTCGAAGGGCCGACTGATGAGCTTGACCGTCACGCGAAAGCGGCTGCACTTTTTGATCGCCGTGGTTACTTTGTGCTTCCTGATTTTCGCCGCGCGACTGTTTCAGATCCAGGGGATCGATTCTCAAGCGTTCGCGGCAAAAGCGGCTGAGGCCGGGCGTCAAACCAACACGGTGCCGGCCACCCGGGGCGAGATTGTCGATCGAAACGGTGCCGAACTCGCCGGTAGTCAAAGCGGTATCACCATTACGGCCGACCCGTCGATGACGGCGAAGAACGCGCCCGAAATAGCGCGGATCTTGCACTCGGAACTCGGCGATGAGATCGACTACTTCGACACGATTCAAAAACTCCGCACCCCGGATTCGCGATTTGTGTACCTGGCGAAGGGCTTGCCGGCTTTTGACGGGCAGAAGGCGGTAAAGGCAGTCGCCGCGGCCAACTACGTCGGAGTATTTAGCCAGAGTGAATCGCTGCGTAAATATCCTGGTGGCTCACTGGCAGCCAGCGTCCTAGGGATCACCGAGGACGGCACTAAGGGCATTGCCGGCCTCGAACTTGAATACAACAAGGCCTTGACCGGCAAAGAAGGTTCGTCCAGTTACGAAATCTCGGCCACTGGCCAGCGGATTCCGATGGCTGATTCAACTGTGGTCGAAATGGTGCCTGGCGCGACGGTAAAGACGACAATCGACCGCGATCTGCAGTGGTACGCCGATCAGCGTTTGCGTGATGTGGTCACTTCGGCCGGTGCCGACTACGGCATCGCGATCACGATGGACGTGCGCACTTGTCAGATCGTCCAGATGTCGCAAGCGCCAACCTTCAACCCCGATACTCGTGAAGGTTTGGATGAGTCGGCCTTGGTCAACCGGGCAGTCTCGAACGTGTTTGAGCCGGGCTCGGTGATGAAGACGATCACCATGGCGGCGCTGGCCGATCAAGGAAAAGTGACCGCAGACACCAAACTCACCGTCCCGTCGTCAATGGTCATCGACAACTTCCCGATCGGTGACTACTGGCAGCACGGCACCTTGAAACTCACTGCCGCAGGCGTGATCGCGCAGTCGTCGAACCTCGGCACGATCGTGGCGGCCAATCAGATGTCGGACTCGACCTTCTACCGATACCTGCGCGACTTCGGCTTCGGCTCGAAATCGGGGGTCGATTTGCCCGAAGAGACGGTCGGTTTGGTGGCGCCTGCACGCGACTGGACCAAGGCAAAAC
>JAPXRA010000213.1:0-3383 GCA_033813795.1 Aeromicrobium sp.
CCCGAGGTCGCGGCCGATGAGTTCCTTCATGATTTCGTTCGAGCCAGCCCAGATCTTGGTGACTCGAGCGTCGCGCCAGGCGCGAGCAACGCGGTACTCGTTCATGAAGCCGTAGCCGCCATGGAGCTGGACGCAGTGATCGAGCACGTCGTTTTGAACTTCAGCAGACCACCACTTGGCCTTGGCCGCATCGATTGGGGTCAACTTCTTCTGCGCGTGCGCGCCAACCGCGTTGTCGACGAATGCTTCGGCAACCTCGATCTTGGTGACCAGTTCGGCCAGCAGGAACTTGTTGTGCTGCAGCGAGCCGATCGACTGACCGAAGGCCTTGCGATCGTGGCAGTACTGGATCGTTTCGGCGAGGATCTGCTTGGCGTGAGCGATGTTGCTGACTGCCGCACCAAGGCGCTCCTGCGGGAGCTTTTGCATCATCGCGATGAAGCCGCCACCGAGTTGACCGATTACCCGGTCGTCGCCGAGGCGAACGTTCTCGAAGAACAGTTCAGCCGTATCGGACTCTTCCTGACCGACCTTGTCGAGCTTGCGGCCGCGGCTGAAGCCTTCGTCAGTGGCTTCGATGCCGAACAGGGTGATGCCGCGGGCGCCTTTTTCGGGGTCGGTGCGCACTGCGGTGACGATCAGGTCGGCGGAGAAGCCGTTGGTGATGAACGTCTTGGAACCGTTGATGACCCAGTGGTCGCCGTCACGAACTGCGGTGGTCTTGAGTGCGGCCAGGTCCGAGCCACCGGACGGTTCGGTCATGCCGATCGCGGTGATGATCTCGCCCGAGGCGCAACCGGGCAGCCAACGCTTCTTCTGCTCTTCGGTGCCCAGGTCCACGATGTAGGGCACGGTGATATCGGAGTGAATGCCGACGCAGGAGGCAACCGAGGCGTTTACCTTGCTGAGTTCTTCGGCCCAAATCGCGTTGAACCGGTAGTCGCCGGCGTCGGTTCCACCGAACTCTTCGGGGATCTCTAGGCCGAGCAGGCCCTGTTCGCCGGCGGCGGTCCAGAACTCGCGCGGCAGCGCCTTGGCTTCGACGAAGGCTTCCGCATTTGGTCGCGCATGCTTGTCCAAGAAGGCGGTACAGGAGGAACGAAAGTCCTCGTGGTCTTCGTTGTAGACAGTGCGGTCCATGCTTGGCCTTTCAAAAGATTCGATAGTTCGACTTAGCGCCTTATGACTAAGCGCTTGCTTAGTCTGACACTTCCAAGGCATGCTGTCCACCATGAGTCATATTCCAGCGAGTGCGCCGGAGCCAGTTGGCAACGAGCGGTCCGCGGCGACCCGCGAACGCCTTTTGGCTGCTGCCGTCGAGGCGTTCGCAGCTTCGGGGTTCGCTGGAACCACGACTCGAGACATTGCGGCGCGAGCCGGCATGAGCCCGGCCGCGGTCTACGTGCATTACGCCACCAAGGAAGAGTTGCTGTTTGAGATTTCTCGGCGCGGCCACCGCGGTTCTCTGCAAATCATGACCGAGGTAGCCGAAGCAACCGAAGAACCGTTGGAGCGCGTCAAAGCGATGATCTCCACTTTCAGCCGTTGGCACGCGGTTAACAGTCGCGAAGGCCGGATCGTGCAGTACGAGTTCGATGCCCTCACCACCGAGCACCGTTCCGAGATCGCTGAGTATCGCCGCGGAATCGAAAAACTCATGCGCGACGCCCTCACCGCTGGAATCGCAGCCGAGGTCATGGACGTCACGGACGTGAAGGGCACCGCGCTCGCGCTGCTCTCGTTGAGCATCGACTTGGTTCGCTGGTACCACCCAGACGGACCGGTTACCCCCGACGATTTGGCCGAACTCCACGGCGACTTGGCCGTGCGGATGGTCACGGCGAGGTAGCCTTCGCGCCGGCACGATCAAGCCACCAACGGCCGATATCTGGTGTTTCGTTTCGGCTGGTTGGCGCCGGGCGGATAGAAGTCGGGCCGTCGGTCGCCTGGGTTGAGTTCGACCCGCCAGCCGGTGGTGTGGATGGTTCGGTGGTGGTGGCCGCAGAGTAGGACGCCGTTGTCGATGGTGGTTTCGCCCTCTTCGCCCCAGGGCTGGATGTGGTGGGTTTCGGTCCAGCCGGGCGGCCGGTCACAGTCCGGGAACGCGCAACCAAGATCTCGGTGAGCGAGCGCTCGGCGCTGAGCCGGGCTGTGAAGCCTTTGGCTGCGGCCAAGGTCTAGGACTTGGGATTTGGCACCGAGCACTGCCGGCAGCAGGCCAGCGCCGCAGGCGAGTTTTCGTAGTTCGCCGGCCGAAACGGCAGTGCCATGCTCAGTCACTCCAGCAGCATCGCAACGCCCGCGCAGTGAGTCTTCACTGATCGTGACCATCAAGGTGGCCGCTACGCCGCCATGGTTACCGAACTCGCCGGTCGGTAGGTGGCGCAGAATGTCCGCGAACGCCGCACCTGAGCGTTCTTTGTAGGACGGCGGCGCATCAAGCGTCGCGTCATCAAACGAGAGTTCACCAGTCTCGGTGTCGAGGTTGTCGGTCCGGCGCCGCGGACTGGTTTTCGCTTCGATCGCAGACCGGAGCATGTCGGCCGTAAGCGCGTCGAGGACGAAGCCGCCTTTGACCATGCCGTGCTCATCGGCGTTCGTCATCCAAAACTCAGTCTTAGCGGCGGCGACTTCTTCAAGGTGGGTGAGTTCGGCGTTCTGAATCCGGTCGGCCCGTTCCCGGTCAACCACTTCAACTGCCCGCTTGGCTTTGCGCTGGAGTTGCTCCAACAGCATGCCCGGCGCCGCCTTGGCCAAATCAGCCTCAACTTGGCCGCGTTCAGCAGTCGTCAGGTCTGGCGGCAAGTCATCGAGGGCTTTAGCCACCACGTGAGCTTTGGCCGGACTCATGCCCGGTTTCGACATCTGTGACTCCAACACCGGCGCGGAATCCAGTTGCGAGGCCAGTTTCAAATGCTTTGCCGCCTCCCGGCGAGACAAACCAGAATCAGCAGCGACTAGCGACTCCATCGACCCCAACCCAGCCGCCTTATGTGCATCCTTACGCGCGCCAGCAGCAGTCACCGCCAAATGCAGACGCTGCGCACTTGCGATGATCGACTGGATCGTCGACGAAACCGACACCAGTTCGGCCGCAGAAAGCGAATCAAGATCGACCAAAAGGGCCGCCTTAAACGCGGCCACACCTCCGGTCAGATTCTCGAGCGCTGCTTCCATAACCTAAACTTAGTCGAACATCAGTTCGAGGTCAATGGTTAATTTGTAGAACTTTAGCTAAGCAAAACCCCGCAGAACTCAGTACAACTCTGGTTCGTCCGACTCTGCGGCCGAGGCCGCGAGTTCGGCGGCGCCAGCGGTCGCTGGCTGGTCAAGTTCGGCGAACTTGGCGGCCATCGTCGGGTTCTTCCGGGTGAGTTTCTTGA
>JAPXRA010000214.1:0-1763 GCA_033813795.1 Aeromicrobium sp.
GTCTTCGGCCTCGCTGGCGTGCCCAACCCAGGGGTTGCGCCCCATTTCGACCACTTCGCGAACCGTGAACGGGAAACTGACTTGGTTCGACTGCATCAGCACTGCCCGGGTCCGCGCCAGATCTCGTGGCCGCCAACTGGCTAGGTCTTGGCCGTTGAGTTTCACCGTGCCCGAATTGAACGATACGTCACCGGACAGGGCACCTAGGATCGTCGACTTGCCCGCCCCGTTTGGCCCAACAAGTGCCAACACTTCACCGGCGCGCACTTCCAGATCGACCTGCGAAACGATCTGGCGGCTCCCGTATCGAACTGCGAGCCCACGAACCTCGTATGCGACCTTGCTCATGCCCAGCCTCCCGAACGTGAGCGCGTCATTCGCACCAGATAGAAGAAGAACGGGCCACCGATCAACGAAGTCAACAAGCCGATCGGCAGGTCGGAGCCTTCAATCACGGTTCGGGCGAGTAGATCAGACCACACCACTAGCGCGGCACCGCCGATCACGCTGGCCAACAGCAAGGTGCGGTGGGCCGGACCGAGCAGCATGCGCACTAGGTGCGGCACGACCAAGCCGACGAACATGATCACGCCGCTGAAGGCCACCGCAACGCCCGTTAGCAGCGCCACCAGTGCGATCGAGCCGATTCGCAACTGCTCGACCTTCAGTCCGAGGTGCGCCGCAGTGCGCTCCCCCAGCGCCAGCAGGTCGTATCGACGAGCCAACAGCAACGCAATGATTGTGGCGGGGATCCCGATTGCGGCTACGGTGGCGACTTCGCCCCAGCGCGAACCGTTCATTGAGCCCAGTTGCCAAAACACGATCTGTTCGCGCGAGCCAGAATCGGCGGCGAACATCACAATCGCCAGTCCGGCGCCGGCGAAGGCGTTCACCGCGATACCGGTCAACAGCAGGGTGACCACCTCGGTCCGCCCGCCAACTCGGGCGGTGGCGTAGACCAAGAAAGTGGCGCCAAAACCGCCGACAAACGCCAGCGCCGCCACCGACCAACTGCCGAGGCTCGCCACCCCGAATGCAATCGCGATCGCGGCGCCCAAAGCTGCGCCGGAGGAAACGCCCACCACGCCAGGTTCGGCGAGTGGGTTGCCGAAAATTGCCTGCATCACTGCGCCAGCGACGGCCAAAGCCGCCCCGACCAGCAAACTCATCGCGACGCGTGGGAACCGGATGTAGAGGAGTGTGTCCTCGATGATTTTGTCCTCGGGACGCCACGAGGTGTCTATCCCAAGGCCGTGAAGCATCGCCCCAACGACCTCTCGCGGACCGACCGGAAGTTGGCCGACCGAAGCCGAAACGAAAATGCCAGCAATCAGCAGCACGGCGAAACCGCCGAGGACCGCTGTCTTGCGGCCGGTAGTCACCACGGTGGAATCAGCCTCAATCTTGGGGTACGTAAATCGCGCGGGCCAACGCTTCGAGCGACATCGCCGAGCGTGGACCGAACGACAGGATATCCCCGTCGGCCATATCAACAATTCGCTTGTTCTTGCCAGCGGTCGTCAGTGCGATCGCTGGCTTCTCCGCCAGTAGTCCGTCGACCCCACCGGCGGACTCCAAACCGTGCGTCATCACCAAGATCAAGTCTGGATCGGCCTTAACCATCGCTTCGTCGGTGAGTGGCTGCATTTCGGCCCAACCGAGATCGGCGGCGACGTCGAAGCCACCTAGGGAGTCGATCAAGCCGCTTACGCCAGATTGGTCACCGAACAGGTAGTAGACGCCGGAGTTGCCACGAATGTAGA
>JAPXRA010000214.1:1773-3362 GCA_033813795.1 Aeromicrobium sp.
AACGATCCGGAGCTTGTCGGCTTCTTTCGTGGGCGCGAACCGCTTGATCTGCGTTTCCACCTCTTGGACTTCAGCCTTGATGCGCTTGGCCAAGTCCACCCCGGTCTTGGGCAAACCAACCGCTTGGGCAACGTCCTTGGCCAGTTGCTGGGCGCCGGCGTAGCTTGGGTCGTTTTCGACGAACACCACCGGCACGCCGGTGTCGGCAAGTTGTTCGACCACATCGCGCGGCCCCATCGAGCCGTCGGTGATGATGACCGTTGGCTTTTGTGCCATCACGGCTTCGGCGTTGACTGCGTGACCTTCGGAAGTGATCACGGGCAGTTTTTCTGCTCCGGGGAAATCTGTCGAAATATCGCGGGCGACTAAGTTTTCGCCAAGCCCCAGACCCCACAGCGTCGCCGCGATCGAACCAGACATGTCGAATGCGACGATGCGCGAAGTGTCGGTCACGGTGACCTGCTTGTCACCTGACCTCAGGTGCGAGGTCACTTTGGCAGGCAATTGAGCTTTTTCAGTTGACTCGATCGGAAGTACTTCACGATCGCGAAGCACTGCCGTGCTCGGCCCGGTGATCTCCTTGGGTGCCATTTTCGGCTCGAGATCGGCCAGGGCCGGCTGAGTGGTCGCGGATGCGCCGTTGCCGGTCGAGCCGACCGCACCGCAGGCCGAGATGGTGGCCAGCAGCAAGACGCTTGCCAGCACGCTCAGTTTGTTTTTCATGCAGGTGCTCCTGGGTTGCGCCGACGCATGATCAGCGCAGTTGCCAACGCGGCAAGCACCGCGCCGATCAACGCGCCACCGAGCCACGGAAGCAGGCTCGAGTCGGTCGCTTTGCTAGAGGTAGTAGGCGTGGGGAGGATCTGCTCCTCCGGCGGCGTTGGCGCCGCAGCCGTGTCGCATTCGGTGGCCACAGTGAAGGTCAAGGTGACCGGGTCGAGGGCAGCTCCGGCTTCGTAGTTCGGGAAGGCGGCGTTGCCAGCGGCGGTCAGCGTGGCCGGAATATCAGCGATAGTCACGGTTTGACCGTCGGTGGTCCGGTTGCCGGCCGCGAGGTCTAGGTCGGCGAAGGGAATGTCAGCCTGTTCGCTGCGGTCGTCCTTGCCGGCCATAGCTGCATCCATGGTCGATCCGGCGTAATCAAGTGAAATAACGGCCGTATGCTCATCTTCGAATGTGACGATCGGATTGGCGATTGAGGTGTCGAGCGCGCCGCTGTGACCGGAGAAGTTGACCTCGCCGGTGAACTCAAGCCGACCCGCGCCGGTGTCTTCGGCGCGTGCGCCTTCGCCTTTCACCCAACGGAATTGGGGCGTTTCATAACTGGCGTTGCCGGCGGTAGTCCAGTCGCCGTTGGCGATCGAACCGGAGACATAGGCTCGGAAGGACTCCTTGAATCCCCAGTCAAGTGAGCCGTCGCTGAGTTCGCAGCCGACGATTTCCTCGGCCGCGCCGATCTCGAACACAACCCCGCGGTTTACCGAGCCTTGGAAGGTGAGCGTGTGTTCGCCGGGCTCGACCGTGGCCGGAATCTTTCCGGTCCAGGTGGCTTTGCCGGAGGCATCGGCCGTCAGGTCTTGGGTCAGCAC
>JAPXRA010000215.1:0-3358 GCA_033813795.1 Aeromicrobium sp.
CCGAGCCGGCCCGGTCCGGTCTCCCAATCGAATTCGCGGGTCCCATTTGGGCGGCGAGCACGGTCGTGCTGGTGTTTTGCCTGCCGGGGAGAGTTTTCGTTGAATTGCATATTTGTCTCCTGCAATCTTTACTGTCGACCAACAATTACGCCGACATGTAAACGATATATCGGATTTATACTCAATTCAATGCGAAATTCAGTGACTTGCCTCAACCCGTGACGTAGTGAGTTAGTTGGTCGCGCTCAAACTCCAACTGATCCATCCGGAACTTGACCGCGTCGCCGATACTGACCAGCCCGACGATTTCACCGTTGTCGATCACCGGAATGTGCCGAACCCGGCGCTCAGTCATCGTGGCCATCAAGGCTCCGAAGGAGTCCTCTGGCGCGGCCACTTGAACGTCGGTGGACATGATCTGGTCAACCACGACCAGTCGCGGTTTTTCAACTCCGCGCAGCTTTCGCACGATGTCTCGCTCCGAAACGATTCCGGCCATCGTGTGGCCGTCGGAACTGACGATCAAGGCACCAACGTTGTTTTCGGCCAACGCTTCGAGCAACTCTTCGATCGTGGCCTGCGGCGAAATGGTGAATACAGTGGAACTGCCTTTGGCAGTTAGAACATCGCGAACTCGCATGACGAACCCCTCCTCGGCTGTGCTGGGAGTGTATCCCTCAATCCGGCTCAGGCACAGGGGCAATTTCGGGGGTCGGACGCGGGCTACTGATCGCGGGTGAAACTAACCTTGACCACATTGTCCATCCGCTCAACCGGGTTGCCAGTAGCCGAGTCGGTGGTGTCGTCGTTGGGGAAGTGACCCAAGTAGGCCATTGCGGCGTCGTGGAGTCGACCGTTGGTGGCGAGTGCGTTGGCTCCCCACGGGCCAGGGACGCCGTCCAGTCCGGTGAACTGGCCGCCGGCTTCACGAACGATCACGTCGAGCGCGGCCATGTCCCAAAGGTTCAATTCCGGTTCGGCTGCGATGTCAACCGCGCCTTCGGCGAGCAGCATGTAAGAAAAGAAGTCCCCGTAGGCGCGGGTCCGCCAGCACTGACGCAATAGAGCGTCGAACTCGTTGCGGCGCCCGATTTGGTCCCAACTCGGTGCCGAAGAGTAAGACATGGACGCCGCCGAAAGCTCGCGTACCGCAGAGACTCGAATCGGCTTGGTCTGTCGAAACGACTTACCGGTGTGGGCGCCGTCGTCCTTCATCGCCCACCAACGTCGGCCGAGCGCGGGCGCCGAAACGCAGCCCACGACGACTTCGCCAGCCTCTTCTAGCGCGATCAGCGTTGCCCAAACCGGGACGCCGCGCACGAAGTTGGACGTGCCGTCGATCGGGTCGATAATCCAGCGTCGCTCGGCGTTCTCGGCCGTTCCCTCGTGCGCCCCGGTCTCTTCGCCGCCTTGTCCGATTCGGTCACATAAGTCATGTCCGGCTTGGTGGACACTTCCAGATCGAGTGCGCCGAATCGATCCATGCTCAAGTTGTCGGCCGAGTCGGCCAACACATGCGCGAGTCGCAGGTCGTCCAAATAGGGATTCACCATAGGTTCACCCTACGGTCTGAACCCTGCGGTCAGGTCAGTACTCGTCGACCTCGGCGCGGCTGGTCAAGATTCTGCGGACCGACGCCACCCGAGCTGCCTCGACTGTGCCAGCCTCGACGGCCGCGTCTAGCGCACATTCGGGCTGGTCGAGTAGGTGTGTGCAGCCGCGCGGACAATCAGTGATCAGGTCGGCTAGATCGGTGAACGCCTCGATGATTCGCACCGGTTCAACATGGGCGAGCCCGAACGATCGAAAACCGGGGGTGTCGATGATTTGGCCACCCTCTGGCAAGTCGAGTACCTCGCCTGAGGTGGAGGTGTGGCGGCCGCGGCCGGTGACCTCGTTGACCACGCTGGTGGTGCGGTTCGCCCCCGGCACGAGTGCGTTCACCAAGGTCGACTTTCCAACTCCGCTATGGCCGATCAAAACGCTGGTGCGATCGCGAAGCAGCGCGCGCAGCTCGGTCAAATCTCCGCCGGCGTTGGTGGTCACGAAGCGAACATCAAGCGGCGTAAGGCTGGCGATCAACGGTTCGGCCGGCGCGAGGTCTGACTTGGTCAGACAGACCAAGGGTTCGAGGCCAGCGTCATAGGCGGCCACCAAACACCGGTCGATCAACCCCAGCCGAGGTGGGGGATCGGCCAAGGCGGTCACGATCACCAACTGGTCGGCGTTGGCAACGACAACGCGTTCGATCGGATCATCGTCATCAGCCGAGCGCCGCAGCACGGTTTGCCGGGGGAGTACCTCCACGATCCTGGCCAAGGAACCTTCGGCGCCCGAAATATCGCCAACCACCCGGACTTGGTCACCGACCACGACACCCTGTCGGCCAAGCGGGCGCGACTTCATTGCCGTGATCGTTGCGCCGTCGGCCAAAGCCAGCCGATAACGGCCACGGTCCACGGTGGTAACCATCGCCACAGCCGCGTCACTGTAGTCGGGTCGGTCTTTGGTTCGCGGGCGAGTCCGCCGACGAGGGCGCTCGAACTGGGCGTGTTCGTCCCTCACGAAACCAACTGCGTCCAGTCGCTGGCAAAGCCAGGGTAGGTTTTCGCGGTGGTGTCGATGTTCTCCACCACGACGCCGGGGGTTCTCAGGCCAAGCACCGCTCCGGCGTGTGCCATCCGGTGATCGTCGTAGGTGGCGAATCGGCCGGCTCGCAGCGGGCGGGGCTGCAACGTCAGACCATCAGTTAGTTCAGTCACCTCGCCGCCAAGACCATTTATCTGGTTTGCCAGGGCCGCGAGTCGGTCAGTTTCGTGACCGCGAAGATGCTCGATCCCAGTCAGTTGGCTGCTGCCGCTTGCCATTGCTGCAAGTGCTGCCACCACCGGCGTCAGTTCCCCAACGTCGTGCAAGTCAAGGTTTACCGCCGAAAGTTCGTCGGGGCCGGTGAAAACAATATCGGTTCCAACCCGAGTCACCTCCCCGCCGAATGCCACGGCGAGTTCTCGCCAATAGTCTCCGGCCTGGTCAGTCTTGGTCGGCCAGTTGCGGATCGTCACTTCACCGCCGGTGGCCAAGGCCGCCGCCACAAAAGCGCCGGCATTGGAAAGGTCCGGTTCGATCGAGACGTCAAGGGCAGCAATCGGACCAGGTGCCACTACCCAGCGATCTGGACTGACTTCAACCTGCACGCCACGACGGCGGAGTTCGGTCACCGTCATCTCCACGTGGGGCTGCGAGGGCAGGGTGGCACCGCGATGCTGCAGGTCGAGTCCATCGCGAAAAGCCGGGGCCACCAGCAACAGGGCCGAAACGAACTGACTCGACGACGAGGCGTCGACGCTGAGTTCTCCGC
>JAPXRA010000216.1:0-3354 GCA_033813795.1 Aeromicrobium sp.
AACTTGCCGGTGTGGCCGCGGCGCGCGACCGCTGCCGCAACGCATTGCTGGGCCTGCTGGACCTCGAGCAGAACCAGTTGGCCGCCCTGCGAAGTCGCCCGGCGATGGCGTCGCCGCTCACGTTCGTGCACAGCCAACAAGAACTCGTTGACGCCCACCGCCAGCGTGCCGCCCGCGCGATCGACGTGCGAATCGCGCGGGCCCAAGACGAGATCGGCCATCACTTGGCGCGCGTCCGTGCGCTTTCGCCACTGGCCACGCTAGATCGCGGCTATGCCGTGGCTCGACGGGGCGACGGCGTGACCGTTCCCTCAATCGCCGAACTCACCGTCGGCGACGACCTAAAAATCCAACTGACTGACGGCGAGGTTCTCGCCAAGATCACCGAACTGCAGGAGACGAACAATGGCTGAGCCAAGCAAAACCGCTGCGCCCTTGCCGCAGACCTATGAACTGGCCCGCGATGAACTGGTCACGATCGTGCAGCGGCTAGAAACCGGCGGAACGACATTGCAGGAGTCGCTTGAACTGTGGGAGCGCGGCGAAAAACTCGCCGAGCTTTGCAACGACTGGTTGGCCGGCGCCCGTGCCCGGGTTGAGGGCGAGCAACCGGCTCAGCCCGAATAGGGTTGCAGGCTCGCGATGTAGTCCTCGAACTGGGCTCTAGTGGCCGAACCGGTGACGACCACGGCTTGATCGCCGATCTGACGGGCGTAGGTCGTGTCCTCGCCCGGTCCGGTGCGCAACTGCCACTTGGCGCCACCGATGGTGACCTCGCCAGCGGGTTTGCTGCCGGCGGCGCGATCCTTGACCAGGTCCGCCACCTCGGTCGCCTGCTGCGTCAGTCCGATGAACTTGTCCTGGCCAGTCAGCACGCCCAACTGCCAACTGTCGTTCACCACGCGAGCCGAGGTCGCCCGCCACGCCTTGGGAAGTTCGGCTGGCACCAACGGCACGAAGCCGGCCCGGTCTTCGACTCCACTGGCGGCGGTTTGCCAATCGACAGATCTAGTCGGTTCGTCGGGGGTGTTGGTGACCAGTTGGCCGACCAGCCAAAGGCCCAGCACGATCGCGCCGAGCACAAAAACCGAACGCAAGACATCGCCCATCGACGGATTCCCGCGCGAGTACCCGCTCATCGTGCTCCTGTCCGATCAGCCAAATCTGCCGATCACCCGGCCAGCGTAGTCGCCGTCCAAGATAGGCTAGGCCCGTGGATCGTCTGAAGCCCGCAGAGGCAGCACCCGACCGTAACCTCGCCTTGGACTTGGTGCGCGTCACCGAAGCCGGAGCCCTAGCCGCTGGCCGTTGGGTCGGCCGCGGCGACAAGAACGGCGCCGACGGCGTGGCCGTGAACGCCATGCGCTCGATGATCAACACCGTCGAAATGAACGGTATCGTCGTGATCGGTGAGGGCGAAAAAGACGAAGCCCCCATGCTTTACAACGGCGAACACGTTGGCGATGGCCAGGGCCCGGACTGCGACGTCGCCGTCGACCCGATCGACGGCACCACCTTGACCGCCAAGAGTTTTGGCAACGCCATTTCGGTGATGGCCGTTGCCCCACGCGGTTCGATGTATGACCCGTCCGCGGTGTTCTACATGGAGAAACTGGTCACCGGGCCAGAAGCCGCCGACAAGGTCGACATTCGTCTCTCCCCTGCCGAAAACATCGCGATCGTGGCGGCTGCGAAGGGTCTAGACGTCCCGGACGTGACCGTCTGCGTGCTTGACCGCCCGCGTCACGACGAACTCGTCGCCCAGATCCGTGCGACCGGAGCTCGGATCAAGTTCATCGCCGACGGCGACATCGCCGGTGGCATCAACGCGGCCCGACCGAACACCGGAGTCGACCTGCTTCTCGGCACCGGCGGCACCCCTGAAGGCATCATCACCGCGGTTGCGATGAAGTGCCTCGGTGGCGTGATCCAAGGCCGGCTCGCCCCACGCGACGACGAAGAACGCCAAAAGGCGATCGACGCGGGCTTGAACCTCGACCAGATTCTGACCACCGACGATCTGGTCGACGCCGACGACTGCTTCTTCGTCGCCACCGGCATCACCACCGGAAACATGCTCCAAGGCGTGCGTTATGGCGCCGGCAGTGCGGTCACCGAGTCGATCGTGATGCGCTCACGCTCCGGCACGATCCGCACTATCCGCAGCGAACACCGCCTGTCCAAACTCGCGGCCTACTCGACCGTCAATTACGAAGGCTGAGCCATGGGTCAGCAGGGAATCGAACCAGTGACTGACGAGGCGATTGCTGTCTCTGAGGAACTGTTCGCGCACCTGCCAAGTGGCCTGGACCTTTGCTATCAAACGTTCGGCGACCGTGACGACCCGCCGATCCTGCTGATCATGGGCCTCGGCGGCCCGATGACTTGGTGGACGACCGAGTTCTGCACGATGCTCGCCGACCGCGGCTTCTTCGTGATCCGGTTCGACAACCGCGACACCGGCCGGTCCACCAAACTGCGCCACCACCGGGTTTCGCGCCGCGACATCTTCACCGCCTACCTTGGCCGCGGCGAAGCGCCGTATCGCCTCGAAGAGATGGCCGACGACGCGGTCGGACTGCTCGACCACCTCAACCTCGACGCTGTCCACCTAGTCGGCGTTTCGATGGGCGGCATGATCTCGCAGATCATCTCGGTCGAATACCCCGAACGCGTGCTGTCACTGACTTCGATCATGTCCTCAACCGGACGACGCACGGTCGGTTGGATCCACCCGCGAATCGTGCCGGTGATGCTGTCCTCGGTGGGCAAGACTCGCCCTGAGTTCGCTGAGAACTCGGTCAAAAACGGCAAACTTATCGCTTCGCCTGCCTTCCCGACCGACGACCATCTGGCGTTCGTTCAGGCACTGGAAACCTACGACCGTGGCTGGATCGCCAGCGGCGTTTCACGTCACATCATGGCGGTGCTCACCCAAGGCGACCGCACCGATCGACTCAAGGCCGTTTCGGTGCCGACCAAGGTTATTCACGGCACGAACGACAACCTCGTGCACAAGTCCGGGGGCCGGGCCACCGCCGACGCGATCGACGGCGCCGAATACCAAGAGATCGCCGGACTGGGGCACGACCTGCCGGCGCAGCTTTACGACGCTTTCGTCGAAGCGATCGTCTCGAACATCTCCCGCGCAAACTAGTCGGTACAACTGCTCGCCTCGCCGCGAGCCAAATTGGCTCCCAAACTGGGTCTATGGCCGATGACCCCCGCACTGAAGTAACCGTCGATCAGACCGTCTCGTTGGTGCGGCACTGGTTGAAGCAGGCCGAGTTCGAGCCAGCCGATCGGGCGGCAGACCAGTTGGCGGACTTGTTGCGCGATCCGGCCGGCTTGGAC
>JAPXRA010000217.1:0-3338 GCA_033813795.1 Aeromicrobium sp.
GTGCTCTTCAACGCCGAATCCAAACGGCGATACCGCCCAGGCGTTTCGAGCCGAAAGCAGCAGCGAAGAAGGTTGCATTGGCGGTCCTACTCAAGTCCTGAAAGAGCCGGAATTTCGGCACAAGTCTGAACCCAGATTGCCACCAAGTGGCCGCCGCCGGCGACTTATTTGCGAATACGGCGCCAAATGAGCAGCCCGGCGCCGAAAACGGCGCCCAACGGCAACAGCCATGGAACCGCCATTCCGGTGAAGGTGACCACCGAATTGGTTGCGGCCACCAATGCGTTCCAGCCGCGGGTCAACCCGCCGAAGAACCCGGAAGGCTCGACCGAAGCGGCCGAAGTCTGCTCGTGAACCGAAACTTCGATCGACGCCAAGGACGTCTGGTCGAGCAGTACTCGACGTTGCGCCTGCAGCGACTCCAAATCGGCTTGGCGGGCCGACAGTTGCGCTTCGGCGTCCAACAGATCCTTTGTTGTGGCCGATTCGGCGACGATCTGACGCAGCCGCTTGATCGAGGCGGTCAGCGAGTCGATTCGCGCTTGTACATCGGCCACCTGAGCCGAGGCGTCCACTCGATTGACCTCAACCGACTCCACCTTGCCGATCCGACCAAGTTCAGTGCGCAAGGCGCCCACCTGATCGGCTGGCACCCGGACAGTCGCGCGACCGTACTGGTCGTTTCCGCCCCCGATCAAAGACTCGTTGTCGATTTGGCCACCATGGGCGGCGGCGAACTTGGCGATCTGACCGATGGCCTTCTCGGCGTCGTCGACCAAGACACTCATGGACCCGGTAACGATCGAAGTGCTTACAAACTCCGGCGTAGCCGCGTCTTCTCGCGTGGACTGCGACTTCGCAATATCCGTGGCCAGGCCAGGCTCAGCGCCAACCACGGCCGAATCGGGTTCGGTTGCCGCCGAGTCGGCCGCGCCTCGGTAGTCGTCAGCCATCGGTTGAACTGCCATGTTGTTGATGCCGAGCGCGGCGATCGAAATAACCACCGCGGCTGCCGCTCCACCGAGGGCGCCCCGCCCGATCAACTTGCGCCGCTCGGCCTTGCTGTGCCGGGCGTCGGCCGAAATCTCGGCCAGCACCTGCTGTCGCATCCGGTCGACGCGGTCGGCCGGCAGGACTGGGATTTCAGGAGTCTTAGTCATTTCGTTCACTCTCTTGGTCGCGGACCTGACGCAGGTCACCGCGCAGTCGTCGCCGCAGGCGCGAGACCCGATTGCGAACCGCAGCGTGAGTTATCCCCAGCTCTTGGGCGGCCTGATCGTAGGTCTGTTCACCGGCGATACAAGCGGCGAAAAGTTGCTGATCTATCGCAGAAAGTCGACCAACTGCCTCGGCGATCGCTGCCGCAACTGATTCGGCGGCTACCTCTTCGGCAACCGGCCGACCAGTTGCGACCGGCTCGTGCTCCAGCGGCACCGCGCGAAGCCGGCCACGCTTTCGGCTCGCGTTCAACGCGGTGAACTTGGCCGTCACCAGCAACCACGGCAAGACCGAACCGCCAACAAGGTTGATTTCGCTCAACCGCCGCCACGCGGTGACGAAAGTGTCTTGCGCGACGTCCTCGGCCTCAGCGTGCTCGCGCACCACTTGATAGGCCTGCCAGTAGACCGCTGCGATATGGCGATCGAACAAGGCAGTGAACGACCCGGTATCGCCGCCGAGCGCTCGCTCGACCAGACCCGTGTCGTCCAGAGCCAGCGATTCGCTGGGTGGCTCAGTCATCATCTGAATCCTTGCCTGCACGACCTCTAATGTCGTGAACGCTCAGATCGTCTCAGATTAAATCCAGCGGGTGAACCACATTCGACTCTGCCAGAGGTCATAGGGGACGACCGAGTTCGACCAGATCGGATAGAAATACCAGAACCCAAGGGCCACGATCACCAGATAACCGCCGAGCGCGCCCCACCACAGGCGCTCAGGCAGTCGCCGTCGCCAAGCCGCGAACACTAGGCATAGCGCGACGATCATGAACGGCAAGATCGTGATCGCGTAGAAGGAGAAGATCGGGCGAGAGCCGACGGTGAACCAAGGCAGCCAAGTGCCGGCAACTGCAACCAGTGGCAGACTCCAGCGCCAAGTGGGGTTGCGGATCCAGGCGATCAAGGCCGTGAACAAACCTGCGGTTGCGACCCACCAGACGGCTGGGTTGCCCAAAGCGAGCACTTCGGAGACGCACTTGGTCCCACCGGTTGCCCCACACTCGCTTGCCGGAATGTCGAAGTTCGACGCGAACGTCGTCGGCCGCCACTGCACGAGCCAACCAATTGGGTTGGATTGGTACGGGTGCGTCTTATCGGCCATGTAATCGCCGGTGTGGAAGCGCCAAGTCATGCCGTGGAAGTGCCAAAGCGAGCGGAAGGCGTCGATGATTCCGCCGAACGGGCCACCGGTCGGGTGGTCGACATAAGCGCCCCAAGGCGGGTTGTCTTCGCCATAACCGTGGCCGAATCGGGCCTCATAGACGTCGTGATGCAACAGCCAACCAGTCCAGGTAACCAGATAGACCACGCCGGCCACGACTACCAACCAACCAAAAGCCGGGACCCCGACCGCGAACACTGAAACGAGCCAGTCGCGCCACTGCTTCAAGTAGCCGTGCTTGAACCTCGCCCAAAGCTCCCAAGCGACGATCGTCAGGCCGAAGGCCGCCAACAGGTATAGGCCACTCCACTTGGTGGCGATCGCCATGCCGAAGCTAAGCCCCGCCGCCAATTGCCATGGCCGCCAGAGCCGGAATCGGCCGTCAACCGCGAGCCGTTCGGCCAACCAATCACGGTCGGCCGCTAGGCACGCGACGGCGCAAACGAACCAGAACGCCAAGAAAATGTCGAGCAGGGCAATCCTCGACATGGTGAAGTGGACGCCATCTAGCGTCAACAACAAGCCAGCGACTAAACCTAGAGCTAGCGAACCGGTGAGCCGCAGTACGAGCCGCGAAAGCACTAACACCATTAGCGAGCCGACGACTACTGCCGAAATTCGCCAGCCGAACGGCGTCAACCCAAAGCCCCACTCGCCTAGGGCGATTAGCCACTTACCGCCGTCGGGGTGAACTATCCATGTCGGGTCGGCGGTAAACGCGTCAGTGTTGCCCGCGATGATCTTGTCGTTCGCGCCTTCGACGCCGTCGCGGGCGTAGCCCCATTGCAACAGACCCCACGCATCTTTGGCGTAGTACGTCTCGTCGAAAGTCAGGCTGTTTGGGCTGCCAAGTCGCCAAATTCGTAGCACGAATGCCAACAGCGCGATCGCGATCGGTCCGATCCAGCCCCAAGCCCGAAGGCTGACCTTGTCCACCCAGTTCACTTGCACACCTT